>JALZII010000112.1 GCA_030860365.1 Actinomycetota bacterium | reverse complement strand
GTTGCCTGCTCGGCGGGCGCGGCGGCCGCGCGGGAGGTCTCCCGGGCTTGGCGCTGGGCCTGCTGCCGCCGCCCGCCGCCCGAGCGCGATGCGCCCGACTTGGCGCGCGCGCTGCTGCTCGACTTCGACCTGGCCGACCGCGAGGAGCCCGACTTCGACGAGGCCGGCCGCGAGCCCCCTGGCTTCGCGGCGCCTGAGCGCGAGGATCGTGCCGAGCCCGACCGCGAGCCGCGCTTGCCCTTCGACCCACCCGACTTGCGCTGCCCGCCTCCACCCTCAGCCATCTCGTGTCGTCCCTCCCCCGGGAATCCCTCTCAGCGGGACTATCCCATGCTGGACGAGGCGGCGACAACCGGCCTGCCGCAGGCGGCGGGCGGGCGGACGCGCGAGAGTCCACGGGAGACCGACGACTACGATCCGCGGGTGAGCCGTCACTTCCTCACCGGCGAGGAGATCACGAGCGCCGAGCTGCGCTCGCTGCTCGAGCGCGCGGGGGAGCTCAAGGCCGACCGTCTGGCCTCGAGGGCGCTGGAGGGCCGCAGCGTAGCGCTCGTCTTCGACCGACCGTCCACCCGCACGCGCGTCTCGTTCGAGGTGGGGGTGTCCGAGCTCGGAGGCCACGCGGTGGTGCTGCGCGAGGGCGAGCTGCAGCTGAGCCGCGGGGAGTCACCCCGCGACACCGCGGCCGTGCTGTCGCGAATGGTGCACGCGATCGGGGTGCGCACCGGCCCGCACGAGCTGCTGGAGGAGCTGGCCGCCCACGCCGAGGTCCCCGTGGTGAACCTGCTGACGCGCGACCACCACCCCTGCCAGGCGCTCGCCGACCTGCTCACCCTGCGCGAGCGCTTTGGCGAGCTGGCCGGCCTGCGGCTGGCCTACGTGGGCGACGGCAACAACGTGGCCCACTCGCTGATGGTTTTGGGGGCGAAGGCGGGGCTCGAGGTGGTGGTGGCCACTCCCGCCGAGCTCGCCCCCCACCCCCTGGTGGGACAGGTGGCCGGAGCGGGCGCCGAGGAGGGCGGCTCGGTCACGCTCACCAACGCGGCCGCCGACGCCGCGCGTGGCGCCCACGCCCTCTACACCGACGTCTGGGTGAGCATGGGAGACGAGGCCGACGGCCGGCGGGAGCTGCTCGAGCCCTTTCGCCTCGACGAGGCGCTGATGGACGCCGCCGAGCCAGACGCCGTGGCCCTGCACTGCCTCCCCGCCCACCCCGGCGACGAGATCACCGAGGGGGTCCTCTACGGGCAGCGCTCCGCGGTCTGGGATCAGGCCGAGAACCGCCTGCACGCCCAGAAGGCGCTGATGGAGCTCCTGGTCAGCAGGTAGGGTGCCGCACATGATGCGTCGGATCACAGCGGTCTGCCTCTGCCTCTGTCTGGCGGCCTCGGGCGGCCTCGCCGTCGCCGGCTGCGGCAGCGACTCCAAGAAGAGCAAGAGCGGCAAGTCCAAGAAGAAGTCCTCCAAGAAGCACGCTGCCGGGGCCACGACGGTCATCATGGAGGGCACCGCCTTCAAGCCGAGCCACCTGTCGGTGAAGGCGGGCGACACCGTCACCTGGACCAACACCGACGCGTTGGGTCACGACGTCACGGCCGAGGACGGCTCGTTCAAGTCCGGTGAGCCGGCCGGCATGACGGAGGACATGACCTTCGAGCACGTCTTCGCCAAGGCCGGGAGCTTCGCCTACAAGTGCACCGTCCACTCGAACATGACGGGAACGGTCGAGGTCACCCAGTAGCCACCGCAGGAGCGCAGGCCGGGCGTTGGCCGGCCGAGCACCGCCCGCTCCAGTGATCTAGATGGCGCGGCGACGGACACCGAAGCCGCGCAGCAGCAGCAGGGCGGTCTCGCCCAGGCCGCCGCGAGCGGGCAGCAGGCCCAGCTGCGTGGCGGCGTCGTAGAGGTCGAAGAAGCCGCGTGCGCGGCGCACGGCGCCGTCGGAGAGCTCGAAGTAGTGCAGGCCGTGCAGCGCGAGCGGGCGTCCGGTGGCGGGCAGGGCATCGAGATCGCCGTCGTGGCGGCCGGTCAGCCTCCAGGGCACGCAGGCGTGGCGCCCGTTGCCCAGGGCGGACGACGAGCGCTCGACGCTCAGGTCCGGGATCGCCCGGCGCAGACGCAGGGCGTGGTCGTCCAGGGCAGCCGGCCCGGAGAGAGGCTCTGTGGCGATCGGGTCCTCGTAGTGCACGTCGGGCGTGCACACGCCCTCGAAGCCACTCCCCTCGAAGCCGGCGGTGAACCCAGAGGCCAGCTCTTCGAGCCGGGAACGGCTCAACTCGCTCACGTCAGCTCCGCCACTCCCTCGGCCGAGGTCGAGGCCCGGGCGTAGAGGCGGCGCGGGATCCGTCCCGCCTCACGCGCGTCGCGCCCGGCCTGCACCGCCAGGCGCATCGCCTTCGCCATGAGCGCGGGGTCCTCGGCCCGGGCAACCGCGCTGGCCAACAGCACCGCGTCGCAGCCGAGCTCCATGGCCAGCGAGGCGTCGGACGCGGTGCCGATCCCCGCGTCGAGCACCACGGGCACCTCGGCCTCCTCGACGATCAGCCGCAGGTTGTAGGGGTTGGCGATGCCCATGCCGCTGCCGATGGGGGAGCCCAGCGGCATCACCGCCGCGCAACCGGCGTCCGCCAGCCGGCGGGCCAGCACGGGGTCGTCGCTGGTGTAGGGGAGGACCGTGAAGCCGTCGGCCACCAGCTCCTCGGCGGCCTCGAGCAGCTCCGCCGGATCGGGGAGAAGCGTGCGGTCGTCGCCGATCACCTCGAGCTTGACCCAGTCGGTCTCGAAGGCCTCGCGCGCCAGCTTGGCGGTGGTCACCGCGTCGTGGGCGGTGAAGCAGTGCGCGGTGTTGGGCAGCAGCTCCAAACCGGAACGCTCGAGCACCTCGACCAGCGAGCCGCGTGCCGAGGGATCGACCCGGCGCAGGGCGAGCGTAACCATCTCGGCGCCCGATGCCTCGAGCGCCTGGGCCAGCGAGTCGAGGTTGCGAAAGCCGCCGGTGCCGATGATCAGGCGCGAGCCGAAGCGCCGGCCGGCGATCTCCAGGTCAGCGGTCACGGCCGTCTAGCCACCCTGCACCGCCTGAAGCACCTCCACCTTCTGCCCGTCGCTCAGCGACGTGCGACCCCAGGCGCCCCGCGAGACCACCTCGCCGTCCACCGCCACGGCCACGCCGCGCTCGGGCGCCTCGGCGGCCGCCACCGCGTCGGCCACCGTCGCCGGGTCCTCCAGCGCGCGCGCCTGGCCGTTCAGGAGCACGGAGATCATGCGCCCGCGAGCGCCTTCGAGCGCTCTCCGGTCAGCTCGCACGCGACCAGCTCGGCGGTGAGGGGGGCGAGCAGGACGCCGTTTCGGTGGTGGCCGGTGGCCAGCACCAGCCCCTCCTCGGCGCCGGGGCCCACCAGCGGCACGTTGTCGGGTGTGCCCGGACGCAGGCCCGCCCGGGCCCGCACCAGCTCCAGCTCACCCACGTCGGGCAGCACCTCGCGAGCGCACTCGAGCAGGCGAAAGACCCCCTCGGCGGTGACCGTCGTGTCGAAGCCCTGCTCTTCCACCGTGGCGCCCAGGATCATCCGGCCCCCGTCACGGGGCACCAGGTAGCAGCGCGGCGTGCGCACCACCCGGCCCAGCGGGGCGCCTCGGGCACCCCGTGCGC
>JALZII010000087.1 GCA_030860365.1 Actinomycetota bacterium | reverse complement strand
GGACGCACCCACCTCGTGAGCCCCAAGATGGCCGCCGCCGCGGCCATCGAGGGCCGCTTTGTCGACATCAGGGAGTGGGAGGGCTCGCGCAGCGAGTCCGTTCACCGACGACCGGAGGTCGGCGGTCGCGATCAGAACGCGGGGCTGGAGGCCCCGCGGAGCTGATGAACAAGGTTGAGCTCATCAGAGGGCCCATATCGGTGCTGCGGCGCAGCGACGTCGACACCGACCAGATCATCCCCAAGCAGTTCCTCAAGCGGGTGGAGCGCTCGGGCTTCGGCGAGTTCCTCTTCTACGACTGGGCCAAGGAGCCCGGCTGGGACCTCGACCCCAATCCGATCCTGGTCACCGGCCGCAACTTCGGCTGCGGCTCCTCGCGCGAGCACGCGCCCTGGGCGCTCGAGGACTTCGGCTTCAAGGCGCTGGTGGCTCCCTCCTTCGCCGACATCTTCTACTCGAACTGCACGAAGATCGGAATGCTCCCTGTGCCGCTCCCCGAGGCGGAGGTCGAGGCGCTGATGGACGCCACCGAGGCGGAGATCGACCTGCGCGAGCAGGTCGTGCGCTTCGAGGGGCGTGAGATCGGCTTCGACATCCACCCCGAGACCAAGCGGCGGCTGCTCGACGGGCTCGACGACATCGGCGTGACGCTGCAGGACGAGGGGGCGATCGAGCGCTACGAGCGCCAGCGCGAGCGCGGGGGGCCCGTGACTACGGCGCTGGGTTGACGCGCGACTGGAACGCCCGCTCCTACGAGCGAGTCTCGGGACCGCAGGCGGTCTGGGCCGAGAGGGTCCTCGACCGCCTTGCCCTCAGGGGCGACGAGGCCGTGCTGGACGCCGGGTGCGGCAGCGGGCGCGTGACCCGCATGCTGCTCGAGCGCCTGCCCCGCGGCCGGGTGGTGGCCGTCGACTCCGCTCCCTCCATGGTGGCCGAGGCGCGCAAGTCGCTCGACCCCGAGCGGACCACCGTTTTCGAGGCCGACCTCACCGACTTGCGCCTCGCGGGGGCCGTGGACGCCGTCTTCTCGAACGCGGTCTTTCACTGGATCCTCGACCACGACGGGCTCTTCGCGCGCCTCCTCGCGGCGCTCAGGCCCGGCGGACGGCTCGTGGCGCAGTGCGGTGGGCGGGGCAACGTCGAGCGCTTTCAGGAGGCCGCTCAGGAGGTGGGCGAGCGCGAGCCCTTCGCCGAGTTCCTCCTGGGCTGGAGCGGGCCTTGGAACTTCGCGGGTCCCGAGGAGACCGCTGAGCGGCTGCGTCACGCGGGCTTCGAGGCGGTCGAGACGGATCTCGAGTCCTGGCCGGTCACCCCCGACGAGCCGGTCGAGTACCTGCGCACGGTGTGCCTCGGGCCCCACCTGGAGCGCCTGCCCGAGGAGCTGCGGGGGCCCTACGCCGAGGCGGTGGCCGCTGCTTGTGGCTTACCGCTCGAGCTCGACTACGTGCGGCTGAACCTCTCAGGGCGCCGACCGCTGGCGCTCGCTTGACGGCTGGGTCGAGCAGGGTACATTGCCCGCGATCCGGGACGCGGAAGCCGGGGCAGGGACTCGACAGGGAGGTACCTCTTGAAGCAGCGACGCATCTTGATCATCCTCGTCGCCGCGACGGTCCTCCTGGCGGCTCTGATCGCGCCGGCGGGCGCCTCCGCGTGGGCGCCGGAGAGCTCGGCCACGATTCACCCCGGCGTTCAGACCCACACCGAGGGTGGGCAGTGCACCGCCAACTTCATCTACACGAGCGGCTCCGACGTCTTCATCGGGCAGGCCGCGCACTGCTCGGGCACCGGCGCCGCCACCGAGACCGACGGTTGTGAATCGCCTTCCCGCCCCCTGGGCACCAAGGTCGAGATCAACGGCGCCAGCCGGCCCGGGACCATGGTCTACAACTCCTGGCTGACCATGCAGTCCAAGCCCGAGAGCGACGCCGACGCTTGTGCCTACAACGACCTCGCGCTGGTCAAGATCGATCCGGCCGACGTGGACAGGGTCAACCCCTCCGTCCCTGGCTTCGGCGGCCCGCACGGGGTGGGCGGCGCCGGCGTGCTGGCCGATGTCTTCTCCTACGGCAACTCCTCGCTGCGCCTCGGGCTCACCCAGACGAGCCCGAAGCAGGGCAAGGTGGTCCGGGTGGACGCCGGCGGCTGGACCCGCGATGTCTACACCGTCACCCCGGGCATCCCCGGTGACTCGGGCAGCGGCTTCCTGAACGCTTCAGGCCAGGCCATCGGCACGCTCAGCACCGTCGCCGTGCTTCCGCTGCCGGCCTCCAACGGAGTGGGCGACCTGGGCATGGAGCTCGAGTACGCCCGGGCGAACGGGTTCGGCGGGCTGGCGCTGGTCGACGGCACCAGGGACTTCCGGCCGAACCTCGTCGGCGCGGTGCTGGGCATCAGCCCATAGCCTTCGACAGATAGCGTGCGCGGCCATCGATGGCCGCGCACGTAGTCAGCCTTCCCGGCGACGGGATCGGGCCCGAGATCCTGGTCGCGGCGGCCCGGGTCCTCGCGGCTGTCGGTGACTTCGACCTGGAAGAGCACCTCGTGGGCGGCGCCTCGATCGACGCCCATGGCACGCCCCTCACCGACGAGGTCCTCGCGGCCTGTCGCGCGGCAGACGCGGTGCTGCTGGCCGCAGTGGGCGGGCCGAAGTGGGACACGGTCGATCCGGCGGCGCCGCGGCCCGAGCAGGGGCTGCTGGGACTGCGCAAGGGCCTTGGCCTGTTCGCCAATCTGCGCCCGGTGCGCCCGAGCCCCGCGCTGCTGGACGCCAGCCCGCTCAAGCGCGAGCGCATCGAGGGCACGAACCTCACGGTGGTCCGCGAGCTCACCGGCGGCATCTACTTCGGCGACTCGGGCCGCGAGGGCGACCGCGCCCACGACGACTGCGCCTACAGCGTCGCGGAGGTGGAGCGCATCGCCCGCGTGGCGTTCGCCGCCGCCGACAGCAAGGTGGTTAGCGTCGACAAGGCCAACGTGCTGGAGACCTCGCGCCTGTGGCGCGAGACCGTGAGCCGCGTGCACGCCGAGGAGTTCCCGCTCATCGCGCTCGAGCACATGCTGGTCGACAACGCCGCGATGCAGCTGATCGCCGCGCCACGCCACTTCGAGGTGATCGTGACCGAGAACCTCTTCGGCGACATCCTCAGCGACGAGGCGGCGATGCTCACCGGCTCGCTGGGCATGCTCCCGAGCGCCTCGCTGGGAGAGCCCGGGACACCGGGCCTCTTCGAGCCCGTGCACGGCTCGGCTCCCGACATCGCCGACACCGGCACGGCCAACCCGCTGGCCATGTTCGGCTCCGTCGCGCTCATGCTCCGCCACGGACTGGCTATGGAGAGCGAGGCCGCTGCCCTAGAATCGGCCGTCGACCAGACGCTCGAGGCGGGTCTTCGCACCCGCGACCTCGGCGGCGAAGCGACCACAGAGGACGCCACCGGGGCCGTTCTCGCGAACCTGTAGGGGGCACGTGAACACTGCGGATCTCATCTGGATGAACGGCGAGTTCGTCGACTGGGAGGACGCGAAGGTGCACGTGCTCACCCACGGCCTGCACTACGGGACCGGCGTCTTCGAGGGAATCCGCGCCTACGAGACCCCCGACGGGCCGGCGATCTTCCGCCACCTCGACCACCTCGAGCGCCTCGAGGCCTCGTCGAAGCTCTATTACATGGACGTCCCGTTCTCGCGCGAGCAGCTGCGCGAGGCCACCCATGAGCTGATCGGCCGCTGCGGGTTCCGCGAGTGCTACATCCGGCCGCTGGTCTATCGCGGCTACGGGCCCATGGGCCTCAATCCGCTCGACAACCCGGTCGAGGTGTCGATCGCGGTGTGGCAGTGGGGCGCCTACCTGGGCGAGGAGAGCAAGACCAACGGCGTGCGGGCCAAGACCTCGTCGTGGCGCCGCATCTCGCCCGACTCGCTCATTCCGCACTCCAAGGCCAGCGGCCAGTACCTCAACTCCGTGCTGGCCAAGGTCGAGTCGGTGAAGAGCGGCTACGACGAGGCGATTCTCCTCGATGACAAGGGCCACGTGTGCGAGGGCACCGGGGAGAACGTGTTCGTGGTCAAGGACGGGCAGATAGTGACCCCGCCCCAGTCGGCGAGCATCCTCGACGGAATCAACCGCAAGTCGGTCATCAAGATCGCGCGCGATCTGGGTCACGAGGTGGTCGAGCGTGACGTGGCCCGCGCGGAGCTGCCGCTCTCCGACGAGGCGTTCCTCACCGGCACGGCCGCCGAGATCGCGCCCATGCGGGAGATCGACGACATCGACATCGGGCCCCCGGGACCGGTCACGCGGGAGATCCAGCGGGTCTTCGACGACGCCCTTCACGGACGCGACGAGCGCTACGCGGAGTGGCTGGACCCCGTGCCGGTAGCGGAGGAGCGCAGGCCGGGCGCTGGCCGGCCGAGCCCCGCGAGCTCGGGCGTTCTACCATCGAGGGCGTGAGCGCGCCCTCCGGCGAGCGAATTACCTAGACGGCCTCCGGCCGTCCCTTCGCCCGTTCCGTTCTCCGCAAGAAAGGCGCTCAGCCCGTGAAGGTCCTCGTATACGACACCACGCTCCGCGACGGCATGCAGGGCGAGGGCATGTCGATCTCCGTCGACGAGAAGCTGCGCGTCGCGCATGCGCTCGACCACCTCGGCGTGCACTTCGTCGAGGCCGGCTTCCCGTCGTCGAACCCAAAGGAGCAGGCGGTCTTCGACCTGCTTTCGCGGGAGAGCTTCGAGCGGACGGAGATCGTTGCCTTCGGGATGACGCGCCGCCGCGACGGGACCGCTGAGGACGATCCCGGGCTGCGCGTGCTCGCCGACTGCTTCGCGCCCGTGTGCACCCTGGTCGGCAAGACATGGGGACTGCACCTGGAGAAGGTGACCCAGGTCGACCCCGAGGAGAACCTGCGCATGATCGCCGAGTCGGTGGCGTTCCTCTGCGAGCAGGGCAAGCGCGTGATCTACGACGCCGAGCACTTCTTCGACGCCTTCCGCGACGACTCCGCCTACGCGGTGCGCTGCCTGCGGGCCGCGGCCGACGCCGGGGCCGAGAACCTCACGCTGTGTGACACCAACGGCTCGTCGCTGCCCGGCCAGGTGGCAACGGCGACCAGTCGCGTGCACCACGAGCTGCCCGGCGTGGCGCTGGGGATCCACACGCACGACGACGCCGGCTGCGGCGTGGCGAACTCACTGGTGGCCGTGGAGGCCGGCGTGTCGCTGGTCCAGGGCACCGTCAACGGCTACGGCGAGCGCTGCGGAAACGCGAACCTCATGACGATCGTGCCCGACCTCCAGCTGAAGATGGACGCGGAGGTGATCGAGCCCGAGCGCCTCGAGCGCCTCACCGAGGTGGCCCACCGAGTCGACGAGCTGTGCAACGTGCGCCCCGACCCCGACCAGCCCTACGTGGGCCAGAACGCCTTCGCCCACAAGGGCGGGATGCACGTCGCCGGGATCACCCGTGACGCCCGCACCTTCGAGCACGTCGATCCGACCGAGGTGGGCGCCGACCGGCGCCTGTTGATCTCCGAGCTGGCGGGCAAGGGGACGGTCCAAGCGCGGGCCGACGTGGACGACGACACCGCCGCCCGGGTCATCGAGCGGGTGAAGGACCTCGAGCACCGCGGTTACCAGCTCGAGGCCGCCGACGGCTCCTTCGACCTGCTGATCCGCAAGGAGACCGGCGACTACGAGCCGTTGTTCACCCTCGAGGCCTGGCGGGTGATCGTGGAGAAGCGGGCGGACGGCCGGGTCGAGACCGAGGCCACGATCAAGATCTACGTGGGCGGCGAGCGGTTCGTGCGCACCGCCGAGGGCAACGGCCCCGTGCACGCGCTGGACCGCGCGCTGCGCGACGCCATCGGCGAGACCTACCCACACCTCCGCGAGATCTCGCTGGTGAACTTCAAGGTGCGCATCCTCGACGAGAACCTCGGATCTGGGGCCGTCACCCGGGTACTGCTGGACGCCAGCGACGGCACCGACACCTGGGGCTCGATCGGGGTTTCCGAGAACATCATCGAGGCCAGCTGGGAGGCCCTGGTGGACTCGCTCGAGGCCGGCATGCTCCCCGCGCGAGCGCAGCGCGCGGGCGCTTGATCCCGCTGGCCCGGCCCGACGTGGGCGCGCGAGAGCGCGAGCTGGTGCTGGAGGCGCTCGACAGCGGCCGCCTGGCGCTCGGGCCCCGGCTGGGTGAGTTCGAGACCGCGCTGGCATCGTGGCTCGGTGTGGATCGGGTGTCGGCGGTGTCCAGCGGCACGGCGGCGCTCCACCTGAGCGTGCGCGCCTCGGGGATAGAGCCCGGCGACCGCGTGGTCACCTCGCCCTTCTCCTTCGTGGCGTCGGCCAACTGCATGGTCTACGAGGGCGCCGAGCCGCGGTTCTGCGACATCGACCCGCGCACGCTGAACCTCGATCCCGCCGCCGCGCAGGCGGCGGTGGACGAGCGCACCGTGGGGCTGCTGCCGGTGCACATCTTCGGCTACCCCGCCGACATGCCCTCCCTGGAACGGCTGGCCGGCGACCGCGGCCTGTGGATCGTCGAGGACGCCTGCGAGGCGCTGGGGGCGGTGCACGCCGACGGCGTGCGGGTGGGCGCGCGAGGCCACCTGGCCACGTTCGGCTTCTACCCCAACAAGCAGCTGACCACGGGGGAGGGAGGGGCGGTGGTCTGCCCCTCGCGGGAGGTCGCGTCCCGTATCGACTCGGAGCGAAACCAGGGCCGCGCTCCCGACATGGGCTGGCTCGACCACGACCGTCTGGGCTTCAACTACCGCCTCGACGACCTCAGCTGCGCGCTGGGCCTCGCGCAGGTCGAGCGCCTGGACCAGCTGCTCGACGACCGTGCGCGGGTCGCCTCTCTCTACGGCGAGGCCCTACGCGACCTCGAGGAGCTCGAGCTGCCGTGTCCCGACGAGGGCGGCGACCGGCGCTCGTGGTTCGTCTACGTGCTCCAGCTGCCGCGCGGCACAGACCGCGACGCGGTGATGGTGAAGCTGCGCGAGCGCGGCGTGGACTCGAAGCCCTACCTGCCCGCGATCCACCTCAACGCCTTCTACCGCGAGCGCTTCGGGCACCGCCCGGGCGAGTTCCCGGTATGCGAGGACGTGGCCGCGCGCTCGCTGGCGCTGCCCTTCTTCGGCTCGCTCACCGAGGGCGAGGTCGCTCAGGTGGCGGAGGCGCTCGACGGCGCGCTCGCCAACCACTAGTCGAGCCGCCTGACCAGAGCCACGAACCCCGGCATCTCACCGTTGCCCGGCCGCGAGGCCATCTCCTCGAAGCCGGCGCGCCGGTACAGCGCCCGCGCGGCCGTGTTCTCGATCCCGGTGTCGATGCTCACCGACAGCAGGCCCAGCGAGCGGGCCCGCTCCGCGCCGGCCTCGAGCAGGGCCAGGGCGGCGCCACGGCGCCGGTGCCCGGTGTCGGTGGCCAGGGCGTCCACGTAGAGCGATGCCGCCGGAGGGGGAGGGGCGGCCCGCGCGCCAGCGTAGTAGAGGCGCAGGGTGGCCGGCCAGCGCCACGGGGGCAGCGAGCGCAGAGTGAGGTTGAGGAAGGCGCGGGCCCGCCGCGGGGTCTGCTCCACCGGGAAGGCGGCCATCGCCGCCGCCACCTCTCCGTCCAGCTCGGCTACCCAGATCACCTCGACGCTGGCGTTGCTGTTCGGTTGCGCGAACGCCTTTCGCAGGATGCGCCGGGCGCGCTCGGGGCCCCCTGCGAAGCGGTCGTAGAGGCCGCCGGCGCTCTCGTGCACCAGCCGCGCAGCCACCTCGGCGTCGCCCGGCCGGGCCCTGCGCGTCACCGGCTTCACGTCCGCGATGGTATGGGGACTTCCAAGGACGCAGGCTATTCTCGAGCCGTGTCGGGAAGGGTGGCGACGAGGACCGAGAAGCACATCCTCTCGCGGCGCAAGGCACGCTGGTCGGCTTCGTGGGCTTCGTCTGCGCCGCCGCCCTCCCGCCTCTGATGTGGCGCAGCTCGATCGAGGCCATCGCGAGCGACTTTCGCCTCGAGGCCGAGTACCTGGTCACCGGCTGGACCGGCTATGCCCTGATCGGGCTTGGGCTTCTCTTCTTCGTGCCGGTGGTGGTCTCGATCGGCCGCAGCCCCGAGAGTCGCCTCTATCCGCGCGGGCGCAACGCCTACGCCGGCTGGGGCGTGAGCCTCTACGTGCTCGGTGTGATCCTTGCCGGCCAGGTCGCCACCGTCACCGGCCTGCACCCGACCCCTTAGCGCTCCCCGCCTCCGGGCCGGGTTACCCTCGCGCCATGGCCCGCCTGCCGAACCCGCAGGATCCGCTGTTCCGTGCGCTCAACTCCTCCGTGGAGTTCGACTTCCGGTTGGCGCCCCAGGACATACGCGGCTCGCTCGCCCACGCGCGCATGCTGGCCCGTGAGGGGATCGTCGACGAGGAGGATCTCGGTTCGATCGAGCGCGGGCTCGCCGAGGTCCGCGAGGAGGTCGAAAAGGGTCGCTTCGAGGTCCAGGAGGGTGACGAGGACGTGCACATGGCCATCGAGCGCCGCCTCACCGAGCTGATCGGGGCGCCCGGCGCCAAGCTGCACACTGCGCGCTCGCGAAACGACCAGGTGGCCACCGACATGGCGCTCTACGTACGCGACGGGGCTGAGCGCGCGCGCCGTCTCGCAGGCGAGCTGATGCAGGCGCTGGTCGATCAGGCCGAGGGACACCTCGACTGGGCGATGCCCGCCTACACCCACCTCCAGCGGGCGCAGCCGGTGTACCTCTCCCACCACCTGCTCGCCCACTTCTGGCGCCTGCGCCGCGATCGCCTGCGCTTCGCCTTCGCCTTCGAGGCCGCGGGCGAGCTGCCCCTGGGGTCGGGCGCCGTGGCGGGCACCAACTTCGACACCGACCGCGACTTCCTCGCCGAGCAGCTCGGCTTCCCGCGCGTGGGCGAGAACTCGCTGGACGCGGTCTCCAACCGCGACCACGTGCTCGACCTGCTCTCCGCGGCGGCCACCTGCGCCACCCATCTCTCCCAGCTCGGGGCGGAGCTGGTCCTGTGGTCCAGCGAGGAGTTCGGCTTCTGCGAGGTCGCCGACGCCTTCGCCTCGGGATCGAGCCTCATGCCCCAGAAGAAGAACCCCGACGCCGCCGAACTGCTGCGCGCCAAGGCCCCGCGCGTGGTGGGCGGACTGAGCACCCTGCACGGCGTGCTCCACGCCCTGCCACTGGCCTACAACAAGGACCTCCAGGAGGACAAGGAGCAGCTCTTCGACGCCGTCGACACGCTCGAGCTCTGCCTGCAGGTGGCGGCGCCGATGATCGCGAGCATCAGCTTCGATCGCGAGCGCATGGCCGCCGCGGCAGCCGACGAGCTCTTGGCGGCCACCGACGTCGCCGACCTGCTGGTGCGCCGGGGAGTTGCCTTTCGCGAGGCCCACGGGATCGTCGGGGGCCTGGTCCGCGAGGCGCTGGCCAGCGGCCGGGGCCTCTCCGCGCTGACGGCGCCAGAGCTCGAGCGCCTGGCCCCGGGCCTCGAGCCCGAGACCGTGGCGGAGCTGGTCGGCGGCGACGGCGTGCTCGAGTCCAAGGTCTCGGCGGGCGGAACCTCCCTCGCACGTGTCCGTGAGCAGCTGGATCGCGCCCGGGCGGCGCTGGCTGAGGAGCCGGCCTGAGGCCAGGGCCGGCCGAGGCGGACTTCTACGCCCGGCCGGTCTGTGAAGTGGCCCGGGAGCTGGTGGGCTGCGTCCTGCGCCACGGCCGGACGGCGGGGCGCATCGTGGAGACCGAGGGCTATCACGAGTCAGAGCCGGCCTGCCACGCGCACGTCGGGCTGACCGCGCGCACCCACACGCTGTTCCGCGCGCCCGGCGTGGCCTACGTCTATCGCTCCTATGGCATCCACGCCCTGCTCAACGCCGTGTGCGAGCCCGAGGGGGTGGGCGCCGCCGTCCTGGTCCGCGCGCTGGAGCCGCTCGAGGGCCTCGACCTCATGCGCGAGCGCCGCGGCCTCGGCCGCCCCGGGGACCTCTGCTCGGGACCGGGCAAGCTCACCCAGGCCCTGGGCGTCGGGCTGGAGCTGAACGGCAGCTCGCTGGTGGACGGAGCGATCGAGATCGAGCCGCGCCCGGAGGGAGCGTCGGCGCCGCGGATGGTCACCGGGCCCCGCATAGGGATCACCAAGGCGGCCGACCTGCCCTGGCGTTTCTGCGACGCCCACAGCCGGCACGTATCGCGCCCGCTGCCCCCGGGCATGCGCGGCCCGAGGGTCCGCGCGGCGGCCTGACTTACTCCGCCACGCCGCCCCCGCCCGCGGGCGGCGAAAGGGTTCGTCTAGCCGGGTGCAGCCTGAGCTCCGCCGCCCCCGCCGCCGGTGGGCGGCGTGGGAGCGGGCTGCGGCGGCGTGGCCGGCTGCGGGGCCTTTGGCGCCGGCTGCTCGGGAGGCGGCTGCTCGGGGG
>JALZII010000086.1 GCA_030860365.1 Actinomycetota bacterium | reverse complement strand
GGGCTGGGCGGGGGCCGCGGCGGCCAGCGCCGCCGCCGCGCGTGGCCCCGCTTCCTCCTCGAGCAGGGCGAACACCGTGCCACCCAAGATCAACGCGTCGCTGGGCGCGGGGGGAAACGAGGGCGGGCTGCCCTCCCGCAGGCGGCGCGCGATCGCTGCGCGCAAGTGGGGCACCTGGCCCGCCAGCCACGTGGCCGCGCCCTCGGCCAGCCAGGCCAGGCTCAGGTAGCGGGCGAAGCTGCGCGGCCGGAAGGGGGGAGGCAGGCCGGAGTTATGCGAGCCCACGACGAGGTGGGCGTACTCGTGGCGCGGCGAGAGCATGAGGGCCTCGTGTGAGCCCTCCCCGCCGGAGCTGCGCGCTCGCAGGGCCGAGGGGGCCAGGACGTGGATCTCCCCCTCGGAGAACCAGCCGGCGTAGTAGCGCCGCGCCGCGGGGGCCGACAGGCGCCGGGCCAGCGGCAGCCACGGGTGGGCCAGCGCAAGCATCGCGGGACGCGGGTGGATGACCACGGTCACTTCGCCGGGCGTGGAGCGGTAGAGCCGACCGAGCTGGGAGCGAAAGGCCTCGAGGTCGTCGAGCAGGAGCGCGGCCTCGTCGGCCTGAGAGGACTCGTGGCGCGCGGAAAAGGACAGCGAGTCGCTTTCGACCCAGGGCACCCGCCCAGTCTTTCAGCGCGGTCAGGCGGCGAGGCCCTGCGGTGTCTCGTCAGGCCAGGGCGGGAACGGCGTCCGAGGCGATCGCCTCGATCTCCCCCGCGGCCCGGTCGAACTCCTCGTCGGAGAGCACCGGCGTGCCCTCGAAGGGGAGGTCGCGGTGGAGCTCGATCCACGACTTGCAGCCCAGGTACTCCGGCCGGACCCGCACCGTGACCGGCCGGGGGATGCGGTACGTGCGCAGCACGATCACGTGCATCGGGTGGCGGCGCTTCCAGGCCAGCCGCTTCTCCGCGTAGTCGGTGGTCCAGATGTAGTACGGCGACAGCGCGTCGATGCACCGGGGGTCGGTGATCAGGTAGCTCGCCGCCACCTCCGCCCACGCGCGAATCCTCACGCGGTCGGGCTGGGGGATCCCGCCGTCGCGGGTGAGGGCCTCGACCGGCGGCTCGGTGTCAGGCCACACCCCCTCCTCGAGCGCGCGCCCCAGCTCGGGCGTATGGGACTCGCGCACCAGGTCGTTTCGCTGGTGGTCGAAGGTGGGGTAGAGGAAGAAGCGGTCGTGCTCGATCTCGAAGTGCTTGTTCTCCTCGCGCACGCCGCCCTTGCGCAGCGTGAGCAGTTGCTCGCCCTCGGCTAGGGCACGGCCGGTTACTGCCCACTCTTTGAGTGCGACTGGCATTGAGAGAGAACCTCCATCCGCGCCCGACGGCGTCGGGCAGAGTGGCGCGAGAGCGCCATTCTTACTCAGGGAAAGCTCTCTTTCAAGCACGATCTCATTCGTGACAGACCTCACACGCCGTTACGCCAAGGCCTGCGACCTCGCCGACTTCCGCGATCCGCGCCTGCTCGCGGTGCTGCGCGGCCTCCTGCCCGAGCGCGACCCGGTCACCCACGTCGAGCGCAAGGTGTGGGAGTTCGCCCAGCTGGCCATGAGCTTCGAGGACCTCGGCCTGCTGAACGACCGCTCCCGCGTGCTCGGGGTGGGCGCGGGGGACGAGCGCATCCTTTTCTGGTTGGCCAACCGGGTCGGGGAAGGTGGTGGCCACCGACATCTACGGCGAGGGCGACTTCGCCTCGCGCGAGGCGGGCCGCTCGATGCTGATGGATCCCGCGGCGCACGCCCCGTTCGACTACCGGGAGGACCGGCTCGACGTGCGGTGGATGGACGCCCGGCGGCTGGAGTTCGCAGACGGCAGCTTCGACGCCGTCTATTCGCTCTCCTCGCTCGAGCACTTCGGTGGGCCGGGGCAGGTGGACCTGGCGGCGCGACAGATCGCGCGGGTGCTGCGGCCGGGCGGCGTTGCGATGCTGTGCGCCGACGTCCTGCTGCGCCGCCACCCGCTGAACGCCGCTCCGGTCGACCTGGCCGCGAGGACGGTCTCGCTGGGCGCAAAGCGCCGAACCGCAGGGCTGCGCTGTCGCTCGGTGGTGGCCGAGGCGCTCACCCCGCGCGAGCTGCGCCGTCACGTGATCGAGGCCTCGGGGCTGGAGCTGATGCAGCCGCTCGACCTGTCGGTGTCCCCGGAGACCTGGGACAACGTCTGCCGCCTCTACCCCCACGGGCGCCGGGAGCCGGCGAGCGGGACGTTCTTCCCACACCTGCTGGTCCAGGTGGACCCTTCGGTGCTCACGTCGGTGTCCGTGCCGCTGAGGCGAGGCCCCGAGCCAGCGGGCCCAGTCGCCCCGCCAAGCGGCGCGAGGAGGTCTCGACCCCTTCGTGCCAACCTTGGGAACACGTGACGGGCTTCACTTTCCTTCGCGTTCGGGGAATTCCGATCGAGCTCCACGGGTCTTGGGTGCTGCTCTTCGCGGTCATCTTTCAGGGCGTGATGGGGCGATTCCGCAGCCCGGAGGTCGACACGCTGACCCTGGTTGCGATGGCGACCGCCTGCTCGGTGGGGTTCTTCGTCTCCATACTGCTGCACGAGCTGGGACATGCTTTTCGGGCTCTGCGCGCGAAGTGGCAGGTGGACAGGATCACGCTCTACGGCCTGGGCGGGATCGCATGGCTGCGGTCCGACGACCCCTACGTCTCTCCGCGCGCCTACTTCCAGGTGATCGCGGCCGGCCCGCTCGTCACGGCTGTCCTGATCCTGCTCTTCGGAGCAACCGAGCGGGCAGGAGAGGCGCTCGGATGGCCGGGGCCGGTCGTAGACGTCGCCGGCTATCTCACGCTGGCCAACGCCATCCTGCTCGTCTTCAACCTCCTTCCCGCCTTCCCACTCGACGGAGGCCAGCTGCTGCGCGCATGGCTCGTCCGACGCTCGGGAGACTCCGAGGCGGCCGCCCGCACGGTGGCGCGGACCGGGGCGGTCACGGGCTACCTCACCCTCGGTGCCGCCGCCGTCCTCCTGGCGAGCGGGATGCTGGACGCCGGCTTCGCGGCCGCCTTCGCGGGCGGGCTGATCATCTTCCTGGTGTCGAGGTCCTCCGAGCTCGCGGTCGCCCCCGTGGCCCCGCGCGCTGACGTCGAAGTGGTTGGAGATCTCCTTCGGAGGGCCCCGATCGTCGTCCCCGAGACCAGCAGCGTGACCGACTTCCTCGAGAGGGCGGCCCGCACCCGAGGCCACTCGACCCACGCCTTCGCGGTGACGAGGAACGGGGTGCTGGTGGGCTACACGTCGCTCGGCCTCGCCCACCAGATCCCCGCGGAGGAGCGAGACCGCTCGGCGGTGATCGACGCGACGGTGCGGTGGGAGGAGGCGATCCAGCTTGATCCCAACACCCCTCTCGAGCAGGCCCTCGAGCAGCTGCAGGGCGACAGCGATCGCGGGATAGTCGTGGAGGATGGTCGCGTGATCGGCCTCCTCCTACGGCAGACCGTGGCCGAGGCTCTGCTCGAGGCCGCGGACGTCAAGCGGGGACGATCCGAGGTCGCGCGCCTTCCCTGGTGAGGCAACGTCTCGGGAAGAGGTGTTGAACATCGTCTGACGTCGACGTCCGATGCCGAGGCGCTGAAGGAGAGGGTCGGAGCGACTAGTCGCGCTGGACCGAGCGGATCACCGCCGCAAAGTCCTGGCCGCCGAGGCCCTCTGCGTCCGCCGCCGCGTAGAGGTTCTCGGCGGCGCGGGCGACCGTCAGATCGAGGCCCAGAGCGCGGGCCTCCGCCAGGCAGTGGCGCACGTCCTTGAGCATGTGCTCGAGCTTGAACAGCGGCTCGAAGTCGCCCTCGCGCATCGGCCCGGCCTTCAGCTCGAGCATGGCCGAGGAGCCCGAGCCCGAGCCGACCACCTCCCCGAGCGCGTCGAGGTCGACCCCCGCGGCGCGGGCCAGGGTGATTCCCTCGGCCAGCGCGGCGGCGTTCACCGCGGCGAGCGTGTTGTTGGTCAGCTTGACCATCGAACCGTGGCCGCTCGGCCCGGCGTGGACCACGAGCCGGCCCATGGCCTCCAACAGCGGCCGGGCGCGCTCCACGTCGGCGGGCTCACCGCCCACCATGATCGTCAGCGTGCCGTCTTCGGCCTTGGGCCGTGAGCCGGTGACCGGGGCGTCGAGTAAGCCCACCCCGCGTTCGCCCAGGCGCTCGGCCAGCGCCCGGCTGACGGTGGGGCGGATGGTGGACATGTCGACCACCAGTGAGCCCTCGGGCGGCTCGGCTTCGTCGAGCACCTGCTCGACCTGGGGCGAGTCGGGAAGCATGGTGATCGCCACTTCTGCCTCGGCCACGGCTTCCTTCGGCGAGCCGGCCGCCGTCGCGCCGTGCTCGCCGGCGAAGCGCTCGGCCTTGCCGGCGTCGCGGGTCCAGACGGTCAGCTCGTGGCCGGCCGCGCGGAGGTTGACGGCCTGCGGCCATCCCATGATGCCCAGGCCGAGGAAGGCGACTCTCATGTCGGCGACGGTACCGTGGTGTCCTGCGGGCCGCCGTCGACGTGAGGCCGTGCCGGTGGTGCCCAGCTAGGCGCTCGGCCTGCGCCCGTGGCCGCCTCCCCCCGGGGTCTCCAGCCGCAGGCGGTCGCCGGGGCGCAGCTCGCCCGACCACTTGGGTCCCAGCTCCTCGCCGTTGACCAGGTTGCGCCCGCAGGCGCCGTCGGACCCTCCCTCGGCGCCCGGGGGGCGGTGGCGGCGGCGCTCGGTGATGAGCGAGGCGCGCATCGGCTCGCGCGCCTCGAGCTCGCGCACCACGCCGTCACCCCCGCGGTGCTCTCCCTCGCCGCCTGAGCCACGACGCACCGAGTACTCGACCGCCAGCAGCGGAAACTCGAGCTCGAGCGCCTCGACCGGGGTGTTGAGCGTGTTGCTCATCGCCACGTGCACGGCGCTCGGGCCGGCGGCGTCGGGACAGGCCCCCTGGCCCCCCCCAAGGGTCTCGTAGTAGGTGAACGCCTCGTTGCCGAGCGTCACGTTGTTCATGGTTCCCTGTCCGAGGGCCCTGCCGAACGCTCTCAGCACCAGGTCGGCCACGCGCGAGGAGGTCTCGACGTTCCCGGCGGCGACCGCGGCGGGGGCGCGGGCGCTCAGCAGCGAGCCCTCCTCGACGATCACGTGCAGGGGCCGCTGCGCCCCCGCGCAGGGCGGGACGTCGGGATCGGCCAGCACACGCAGCGCGAACAGCGAGGCCGACAACGTGACCGCGAAGGGGCAGTTCAGGTTGCCCTCGTGCTGGGGCGCCGAGCCGCTGAAGTCGAGCGTCAGGCCGTCCCCGTCCACGCTGGCGGCCAGGCGCAGCTCGAGGTCGGCATCCGCCGCCTCGAGCACGTCGCGGGCCTGGCGGTTGCCCTCGCCCAGCGCTGCGATGCCCGAGCGCATGCGACGCTCGGCGTAGTCCTGGGTCTCCTCGAGGGCGTCGCGGAACGCGGTCAACCCCGTGCGCTGGGCCAGCTCGGCGAGGCGCTCGGCCCCCGCGCGGTTGGCCGCCAGCTGCGCGCGCAGGTCGGCCGTGCGCTGACGGGGGTTGCGCATGCGCGCGGTGAGGTCGTCCAGCAGCTCGTGATCGAGCTCGCCGCTTCGGGCCAGGCGGCTCGGCTCGATGACCACCCCCTCGTCGGCCAGCCTGCGGGAGTCGGCGGGCATGGAGCCGGGCTCGCGCGCGCCTACGTCGGCGTGGTGGGCGCGGCTGGCCGCGAAGCCCACAAGCTCGCCGTGGGTGAAGGCGGGCGAGATCACCGTCACGTCGGGCAGGTGGGTGCCGCCCCGGAACGGGTCGTTGAGGATCCAGGCGTCCCCGGGCTCGTGCTTGTCGTCCACCACCTCGGCCACCGCGAAGGGCATCGCTCCCAGGTGGACGGGGATGTGCTCGGCCTGCATGACCATGCGGCCCTCGGCGTCGAACAGCGCGGTGGAGGAGTCGCGGCGCTCCTTGATGTTGGCCGAGTGAGCCGAGCGCACCAGCACGGCGCCCATCTCCTCGCACGCCGCCCGCAGGGCACCGAGCATCACCTGGAGGGCTACGGGGTCCATCCTCACCGGCGCTCCATCGTGACCGCGTCTCCCTGGGCCCGCGCCGTCCAGGCCGGTGGCACCACCAGCGTCGCGCCACCGAGCTCGATCACCGCGGGCCCCTCGGCCGAGCTCTCGCCCCGCTGGCCAAACGACAGCACGCGGGCCTCGACCTCGTCTTCGCCGCCGAAGCGGGCTTCCCGGGAGCCGACCTGGGTGAGCCCGCCGCCGTCCTCCGGCACCTGCGCACCGGGCAGGGCGGCCGCCACGCGCACGGTCACCAGCTCGAGCTCTGCCTCGTCGTCGCGGTAGCCGTAGCGCTCGTGGTGAGCGCGGTCGAAGGCGGCGCGCAGGTCGGAGGGGTCGGGCTCGGGCTCGCCCGCGATCGAGAGCTCGAAGGCCTGGCCGGCGTATCGCAGGTCGTAGACGGCGCGCAGCTCGGCGTCGGGCGCCCCCAGCTCCTCGCGGCCGCGCTCGCCCAGGCGCCGCACCGCCGCCGCGGCGGCGTCCGCGGTCAGGTCCTCTCCTGCGAGCAGGACGCTCTCGGTCACGTCGCGCCGGCGCTCGGAGACGATCAGGCCCAGGGCGGAGAGCACGCCCGATGACACCGGCGCCACCACACGGCTCATCTCCAGCTCGGCGGCGACCGCCGCGGCGTGCATGGGCCCGGCGCCGCCGAAGGCCACCAGCGCCAGGTCGCGCGGGTCGATCCCCCGCTCGACCGTGACCACCCGGACCGCACGGGCCATCTCCACCGCTGCCACGCGGGCGATGCCGGCGGCGGCTTGCTCGGTCGTCAGCGAGAGCTCGCCGGCCAGCTTTCCGATGGCCGAGAGGGCGGCGTCGAGGTCCAGCTCGACCTCTCCGCTCAGCGGCGAGGCGGCGTCGAGGTGACCCAGGGCCAGGGCGGCGTCGGTGACCGTCGGCTCGGTGCCGCCGCGGCCGTAGCAGGCGGGTCCGGGGTCGGCTCCCGCCGAGCGCGGGCCCACGCGCAGAGCG
>JALZII010000012.1 GCA_030860365.1 Actinomycetota bacterium | reverse complement strand
GCCTGAGGAGACTCCACCGCCCGAAGGGGCGCCGTAAGTAGGCGCACAACGGGAAGCATGGTCGGATCAAGACCACGCCAAACCGACCAACGTCCGCCGGTCGAGTATTCTCTTATGTGAAGTCAGTTCTCCTCACGCTGAGCTGATGCCTTCGGGGCCGGTGACGCGACAAGGGGCCAAGGGCTACAGCACCAGCGCGGCGGCGCCGCGCCCACCTTGGCCGACGAGTGAGGAGAGGACCGATGGGCCTAGAGAGCCTGCTGAAGCAGACGAATGAGCAGCTCGCGGAGCAGAACGAGCAGCTCGCGGAGCTGAAGGGCGAGCGCGCCGGGAGCCGGTTCGTAGCGCCGGGAGCCGATCCGGAGACCGTGCGGAAGATCGCGGCGGGCGAGAGCGTCGAGTCCGGCGACTATCGCCGGTCCTGGCGCTCGACGCCCGAGCCTTCGCCGACCTGAAGGCGCGCGGCTTCACTCGGCGCGACGCCGAAGTCGCCGCCGAAGACCTCGCGACCGCCAGACGGCGCTCGTCGTCCACGACGGCGGCGGGGTCGTGACGGTGCGACTGATCGGGGAGGGGTCGTGAGCGAGAACGGCGACCGACCCTCACCCTCGGCCGCCGAGGTCGTCGCTGTCGGCCACCGGATCGAGAATGACCGGCGGGCTCTCCGCGAGGCGCGCGGCGTGAGGAGTAACGGCGGCGACCCGGAACCTGCCGACGACGCGCTGGCCGACCTGCGCGAGTCACTAGACGCCGGGCAGGCGATCCTCGACGCTCACCCGAAGCTCGCGGAGGCCGAGGGCCTCGACAAGCTGCTGAAGGCCGTGACGAAGACGGCCGACGTGGACGACGACCGGGAGTACGCCACCACGAAGCAGACGAAGCGCCTGGAACAACTCGCCGAGCACGCGGAGGTGTTCCGAACGCCCGACGGCGAGCTGTTCGCGACGATCCCGGTCGGCGCCCATCGCCAGACGTGGCCGCTCAGGTCGAGGCAGTTCCGTGCGTTCCTTCACAACGAGTACCGGCGCAGCGAGGGCCGTCGCCGAGGCTGCTCGCACCAAGACAAGGCTCACCAACACCTCGGTGGGCGCCATTGAAGACGACCAGAGGCGCTACTCGGGCTACGTGGTCAGCGACCGCGAGAAGTGCCACAAAAACCGCAACGTGTCCCTGTACAGGAAGAGGGGCCGCGGGAGAAACATCCGCCGCGACAGGAAGGTCGGCTCCGATCGGGCCACGCCGAACGGCCCCGGTTCGCAGTGGAAAATCGATACCGGGCAGAGGGCGCAGTTCTACGCCTACGCCAAGCGGACACGCAGCTGCACCGGCGCGTACAGCAGGATCGTGAGCGTTGTCGAAAGCGACTCGGCGGGGTGATGGTCCTGGCGGGGGGTCCGCCACATCGGCTAGAGCGGAGGCCCGCCTCCGGGTAGCCGCAGCTCCTCGGTCACCTCGAAGCCGTGAGTGAGGTACAGCGCTCGGCTGTGCTCGCTTGTGGCTTCGAGGTAAGCGGGGGTTCGATCCGCGTCGCAGCGGGCGAGCACGTGACGCAGGAGCGCCGACCCCCGACCGTGGCCCTGAGCGGAAGGCTCCACGCCTACGACCGGGAGGTACCAGTGCGGCTCCCGCGGATGGCGTTTCTCGATGGCACGGACGCCCGCTGCGAAGCGGGGCAGGTCGCGGCCCATGACGGGGGGCGAGCCATCTCATTACCCGCGGCCGTCTCGCCGGGGCCTACTCTGCGCACCCCCAGCTCGGGACGAGCGCAACGTCTTCGGACCCGACCTGTCCTGGTACGCGGCGGGCAACAGCCTGGACGTCGACTCTCCGGCGCCTTACGGGCGCCCCGACCATGGTCGCCGAGGTCCGCTCGCCCTCGACCTGGAGGTACGACGTCGGAGCCAAGAAATCGAGCTACGAGCGATCCGGCCTACCGGAGCTGTGGCTCGTGGACACGGCCGCCGACGAGGTGCTCGTCTTCCGCCGTTCGACGCCCGGCGCGACTCGCTTCGACGTTGCGCTCGAGCTTGGGCGAGGCGAGGCGCTCGAGTCGCCGCTGCTGCCCGGATTCCGGTTGGCACTCGACGAGCTGTTCGACCTGGCCTGAGGCGCGGCCCCCAAGGCTACGGCGAGCTACTGCGGATCTCGCGGTTGCGGTTGGCGCGGTCCACCGGTTCCGGGGCAGGGCCTCGTCGCCCGAGCCGGTACCGCAGTTGGCCTCGTCGCGCGAGCCGTCGGCCGACAGCGTGTGCTCGTCGGAGTCGCCGTCGCCGCCGAGTAGCAGGTCGGCTCCGGTCCCGTCGATCAGGCAGGCGGTGCCGCCGTTGCCTGACCTATCTACAGGATCGTGACGAATGGCCCGCTCATCCGGTCAGCATCATCGCGACTCGGCATGAGCTCGGCTCACTCCCCCGGGTGACCCCGAGCGGATAGATCACCCGAGAAGATGAGGACGCACGGCCCGGGGTCCTGTTGGCTTGGCCTCCAATCGCTTTACGAAAGGAAGATCTAGCCCCATGATGGAAGCCATGAAGTCGGGCACCGGCCGAATCGGCAAGCTGGACATCGGGATCGCCCTCGTCCTCTCCGCGCTCGCAATCGTGCTCGGGATCATGCAGGTCACGGACCCCGAGGTCGAGGCAAGCGTCCTGGTCATCCCGCTGTTCCTTCTACTCACCGTGCCTCTGTTCTGGCGCAGCGCCGCTCCACTCGCCGCGTTGGCAGCCACGCTCGCCGGGCTGGCCGTGCACATCGCGCTCTTCGGCGAGCTCGTCCGCTGCGGCATTGTGTTCTCGGTCTCCTTCCTGTTGGCGTACGCCGCCGCGTCGAAGCTCGAGCGAGGTCCGGCTTTCATCGGACTCGGGCTGTCACTGGCGATCAGTGTCACCGCGTCCTTCTTCGATGGCCCGGACGGCGCCGACCCCGCCTTCATGGCCTTCGCGGGCCCAATCGGCGTGGCGGTCTGGGGCATCGGCCGAGTCGTGCGCTCGCGCGGACGCATGGCCAGCGAGCTCGAGACGCGCACGAGCGAGTTGCAACACGCGCGAGACGAGCGGGCGCGGCTCGAGGTGGCAGGCGATCGGGCTCGGCTCGCGGGCGAGCTGGACGAGCTGCTTCATCGCCGGCTCGGTGCGCTGGCGCGACTGGCCGACGATGGCGCCCACGCGGGAGACTCCGCGGGCACCACGGCCACGCTCGTGGACATCGAGCGTGAGAGCCGCCAGACCCTCGAGGAGATGCGTGCCGTGGTGGGCGTGCTGCGCGACGACGAAGCGCAGGCCCCGACCTCCCCGCAGCCGACATTGACCCACCTCGAGGCGATGCTGGTTCGCGCCAAGGGGGCCGATGCCCGGCTCACCGTCGAGGGCAACCCGCGAGTGCTGCCCGCGGGGGTCGAGCTCTCGGCCTATCGGGTCGTCGAGCACCTGCTTGCCGCCCTCGATGACTCTCCCGACGTCGAGGTCCGCGTGGGCTTCCGGGACGACGTTCTCGAGCTTGCCGTCGCCGGGCCCCCCCGGCGCAGAGGCGAAGAGGCTCTCGCCCGTGCGCGCGAGCGCCTTCAGCTGCACCGCGGAACGCTCGAGGTGAATACCCGCAACGGCCGCGCCGAGGCGATGGCCTCGCTTCCGGTGCTCGCCGGGGCGTAGGCCGCCGCGGTGACTCCTCGCCGCACCGACCTGCTGGTGGGTCTCGCCGGCGCCGTCTTTGGCGTCGGCGTCGGCCTGATGTGGAATCAGAACTACGCAGGGCTGGGCCTGATCTCGGCCCTCGTCCTCGGCGCGGCGCTGGGCACCTCGCGGCAGTTCCCGCGAATGACCTGGCTTGTCGCCGCCGCAGCCCTGCTGCTCAATCCCGTCATGGACTCCGAGATGCCCCGAGGCGACGAGTTCGCCGGCTTCCTGCTCATGGGCGCTCACGGGTTCTCGGCGGGCCGCTGGGACCCGCACTGGCACGGCCTCGGGGGGCTGATCGCCCTGACCGGCGCGGGGGTCGCCAGTGCGGCGCTGTTGGGAGAGCCCGGCGTGCCCAGCGTCTTGATCACGGGGACCATGTGGGGCGCGGGGCGCGCGTTGCGCGAACGCGAGCGGGTCGCGGCCCAGCTGGCCGAGCGGGTCCGCGAGCTCGAGGAGGAGCGCGAGGCCCACGCGGCGCTGTCGGTGCGCTACGAGCGGGCACGGATCGCGTCGGAGCTGCACGACATCGTCGCCCACGCGATCAGCGTGATGGTGGTGCAGGCCAGCGCCGGGCAGCGCCTGGCGGCGCAGGACCCCGAGCTGGCCGCGGGTAGCTTCGAGGCGATCGCCGACGCCGCTCGTCAGGCCGAGCAGGACATGGGGCGCCTGGTGGCGCTGCTGGGTGACCAAGGGGCGATCGGCCCCGCGCCTGACTTGGCATTGGTCGAGGAGCTCGTCGCGCGCGCCGCGGGCAGCGGCCTCAACGTCCGGCTGCGCCTGGAGGGCGAGCGCGCGGGGCTGCCCGCTCCGGTGGTCCAGGCCGCCTACCGCGTCGTGCAGGAGGGGCTGACCAACGCGCTGCGCTACGCGTCGGGCGCCGCGGTGACGGTGCTCGTGGGGGGCCGCCAGGATGCGCTCGTGGTCGAGGTCGAGAACGCCCGGGCGGCCCGCGAGAGCTCCCTCGAGGGCACCGGCACAGGCAACGGCCTGCGCGGCCTGCGCGAGCTGGTCTCGGGCTGCGGTGGGAAGCTCGAGGCCGGGCCCACGCCCAGCGGCGGCTGGCGTCTGAGCGCAAGGCTGCCCCGGCGGGTCACCGCCGCGGCGAGCTGACCGCCTCATCCCGGGGGGGTGAGAGGGGCGGCGCGGTTCACCCGCAGGAGCGAGGACGACGGCTCGGCGGTTGACTGCCGGCGACCCATGTTCGACCGAAGGAGACCGGCATGTGGGTGATCAAGCGCTCACCGCGGCTGACCCGCTGGTGACGCGACTGCGGCTTGGTGTCGACGATCTTCACTGCGCGGACCCTTTTCCGCACGGTGATCTCGCCCCCGCCTGGGGTCTGTGCGGTCGTTAGCGCAGGGGGGAGGAGACCCAAGCACCTCCAGTTCGTCGAAGTACTTGCGGTAGAAGCCACGGTCGCGCGTGAGCAGCCGCTGAGTGCCGGCAAGCGCGTGGGCTCCGATCAGAAGGTCCGCAATCACCCGCTCTCGGGTCCCGCCGCCGCGCCTGTAGGCGCCCCAGCACTCTCCGGCCAGCAACGCGGCATCTTTGCCCAGTGGGGAGAAGCCAACGCTCAGGCGACCCAGCGCACGCGCGGCGTCCTCGGCCGAGGCACGCGTTGATCTTCATCGGGCTGCAGGGGCTGCGGCGAAGCGCGGTACCGGCGAGTCCCGCCCGGCCGGCGTCGGCATGGCGCTGGCGCTGGTCGGCACGGCCCCTGCTGCTGCTGGGCGAGTCGGCCGCGATCCCCATCCGCGACCAGAGCGTCGACGAGGGCGCGGCCGCCTTCGTGGGAACCGTGTTCCGGGCTCGGCACGCTGCTCTCGGGCGTCGGCCTCGTGCTGGCGGGCAGGGGAGTGATGCGGGCCGGCCTGTGGCAGGAGTGGAGGCGCTTCACGCCACTGGTCGCGGGTCTCTGCACCCTTGTGCTGGTCGGGCTCGTGGTCACGGAGCTGCTTCCCACCGGCATAGCCGTCTACGGCCTGTGCTTCCTGGGACTGGGCGCCGCTCTCTACACCCGTCCTTCCGCTCGACTCATCCCCGCGGGTGAGCGGGGCGGTGAAGCTCATCCCGCCGGGTGAGGCCAAAGCCAAGCGAAGGGCGCATGCTCAGAGCGTGAACGCCCATCTGCCAACCGGTAACGCCAGAAATCGCAAAGGCGCCTCCCCGATGGGACACCGAGAGCGGCGTACACCTCCACCCGGCGAGATGCCGGCCACAGGCCTACAGCCGCGATGAGTCGACACGAAGCTCGGAAACGAATGAGCCAAGACGGCCAACAATCCCGACGTCGGGACCTTAGACAGGAGAACCCGTGAGCCAATCCAAGAAGATCCTCATCGCCCTTGCCGCGGTAGTCGGAGTCGCGGCGCTCGCCCTCTTGATCGGCTGCGGGGGCAAGGGCAGCGCCGACGAGGTCCGCTTCCAGAACGTCTCAGACCCCGGCCCTAAGCCCTTCACGCCCCCGGCCGACGTGCCCAAGGGGTCGAGCAGCTCCACCTCGACCAGCACGAGCTCGTCGTCGTCCTCAGGGTCCTCCAGCGGGTCGTCGGCCACCGACACCAACGGGTCCTCCGGCGGCTCTGCCAGCCAGGGCAAGTCCTCCGGCGCCAGCGCACAGAACACCGTCTGCGATCGCGAGCAGCTGATCGCACAGCTCGCCCCCGACCCCGACAAGCTCTCCGCCTTTGCCGACGTGGTGGGAATCGACGCAGACAAGCAGACCGTCGCGGACTTCATCCGCAAGCTGCGCCCCGTCACCCTGACCCGCGACACCCAGGTTACAAACAACTTCTACTCCGAGGGCTCCGCCGAGGCTTATCAGGCGATTCTCCCCAAGGGCACCGCGGTGCTCGCCGACGAGAGCGGAAAGCCCGTCGCCCGCTGTCGCTCTGGCAGTCCGCTGGCCGAGCCGGTCAAGCTCGAAAAGCAGACCAAGTGCGTCAACTGCCCGGCCAACTACCAGCCGCCCCCGCCGTGCGAGGGCAAGTGCTTTCGCCCCGAGCCCAAGGCGCCGCCGGCCAAGAAGGTCGGGGAGAAGGTGACCATAGATCCGATTGCTGCCTACCAGGCGTGTCGCAGCCCCAAGCCGGTCCTGGAGAAACTGGAGGGCTGCAAGACCGAGTACGAAAAGGCGCGCCAAGTGTGCGCAGCGGACCCGGTGAACCCGGGGTGTGACGCCAGTGTTTGCTTGCAGCAGGTGGTCAGCCCGTTTACGACCGCATGCGCCTCCTACCTCGAGAACATCGACACGGGCTTGGACCAGCAGTGCGCAGGAAAGCCCACCCAGGCTGCCAAGGACGCGTGCGTCGCTGAGGCCCGTGACGAGCGCATCAGGTGTGCACAAGTCCCAACGGGCCCGAAATGCGCGGTCAACCCCAACTTCAGGTTCCCCGAGCTCCGGAAGTTCTGTGCGATGAACCCGTCGCGGCCGGATTGCAAGGCCCTGCAGCTCGGGTGTGCCAAAGATCCGTCGCAAGCAGGCTGCAAGGCACTCCAGGACAAGTGCGCTGCACAACCAGCGCGGCCGGACTGCAAGGTCGTCATCGACCTCAAGCTGAAGTGCCTGGGAGATAAGACACGGCCTGAGTGCAAGGGCCTCCCGGCACTGCCCACTGCCAGGAGACAAGACGAGCCCGGCGCGGGGCCCGAGGAGGGAGACCCCGGTGCAGCCCCGGGCGCGGCCGGCGACGGTGTGGACCCCGGCGCGGGGGGCGACGGCGGAGTGCCCGGCCCAGAGGCCGGGCCCGAGACCACTCCGCCGCCCGAGAACGCTCCACCGTCCGGAAGCCCGTGACGAGCGATGTCAACTCATCGAGCTACTCGATACGAGCAAGGCGCGAGCAGATCCCCGGGGTACTGCGTTCTGTCGTCGGCGAGCGGCAGGCGGGCATGGACGCCGATCAGCTACTGGCAGCTGCTGCGAACTGTCGCTTCCAACGTGCTTCCACGGACGGCTTGGCCCCGCGAGCGTGGCGCCGATCTGCCGATGAGATGAGGTGGTCATGCGAAAAGCACTGACGGTGATCGTCGCCGTCGCGGTTGTCGGCGCCGTTGGCGCCATCGTGTACACGGTCGTGGCCGGCGGCTCCGAGGACGCGCAGCTCGCGGGGGCCAAGGACTGCCCGGTGTTCCCGAAGAGCAGCCACTGGAACCGGCCGGTCGATGAGCTGCCGCTGCACAGCCGCTCGGCGCAAATCGTCAGCTCCATCGGCCGTGACCGCGATACCCACGCCGACTTCGGCTCGGGCCTCTACGAAGGCGCCCCCATCGGCATCCCCTTCCGCACGGTCTCCAGCCGCACAAAGACGGTGCCAGTGAGCTTTGAGTACGCCGACGATTCCGACCGCGGTCCCTACCCGATCCCGCGCAACGCGCCGATCGAGGGCGGGCCCAACGGCGACGGCGACCGCCATGTGATCGTCGTCGACGGCTCGCGCTGCCGGCTGTACGAGCTCTTCGACGCCCATCCGGGGGACGGCGGGAAGAGCTGGCGAGCCGGGTCGGGTGCCATCTGGGACCTGCGGTCCAACCGGCTGCGCCGCCGGGGCTACACCTCGGCGGACGCTGCGGGCCTGCCGATCCTCCCCGGCTTGGCGCGGCCCGAGGAGGTGGGCAGGGGCAAGATCGCCCACGCGCTGCGCATCACCGTGCCCCGCTCACGGTCCGCGTTCATCTACCCCGCGCTCCACTTCGCCTCCGAGGACCCCGACCCAAACCTGCCCGCGATGGGCCAGCGGCTGCGCCTGAAGCGCTCCTTCGACACCAGCCGCTTCCCGCGCCAGTCGCGCGTGGTGCTCAACGCGCTCAAGCGCTACGGGGCGATCGTGGCCGACAACGGCTCCCCTTGGTACATCAGCGGCGTACCGTCGCCGCGCTGGAACAACGGCGACCTGAGCTCGCTCCAACGCGTCCCGGGTAGCGCGTGGGAGGTCGTGGACTCGACGCGGCTCAGCCGCCCCCGCTAGCCGTGGTCGTCAACCGGACCTTCGACTCGATCCTTGCCCCGTCCGCGGGGCCGGCGCGCCAAGAGGCTTCGTGGCGGCGACCGCCAAGGCGGTGGCCTGGGACCACCGCGCGGTGTTGGCGCTGGCGGGCGTCAGCCGCAGTGAGTTCGAGGCAGAAATCGGCGGGACGGCACGGCGGCTGGCCCGTGCGCTGCGCGGGCCGGCGCCCTCAGCCGCGCTCGCGTAGCCTACGCGTAGACGCTGCGGTGCCAGGGGTGCAGGCGCCCTGCCCACCCAGCGCTCGGCCCCGGGCCCGGCCCCGACGCGGAGCGCGGGCGGCTACACCAGCTCCAGGAAGACCATCTCCGTCGAGTCCGACCGGCGGGGGCCCAGCTTGAGGATGCGGGTGTAGCCGCCGTCGCGGTCCGCGTAGCGCGGCGCCAGCTCCTCGAAGAGCCGGTAGACGGTGAACTTGTCCTGGCCCAGGCGGGCCATCGCCTGGCGCCGGGAGTGGGCGTCGCCCCGCCGGGCCAGGGTGATCAGCCGCTCCAGCTCGGGCTTGACCGCCTTGGCCTTGGCCTCGGTGGTCTGGATGCGCTCGTGCTCGATGACCTCGCGCGAGAGGTTCATCATCAGCGCCTTGCGGTGCG
>JALZII010000073.1 GCA_030860365.1 Actinomycetota bacterium | reverse complement strand
GGGCATCGTCGAACGCGCGCTGAGCGATGCCCAGCGCGCTGGCGGCGAGGATGATCCGCTCCACGTTCAGCCCGGCCATGAGCTGCAGCCAGCCGTTGCCCTCGGTGCCCAGCAGCGCGTCCTCGGGCACGCGCACGCCGTCGAGGTGCAGCTCGTTGGTCTCCTGGCCCCCCATGGTGGGGATGGGGGTCATCGTGAAGCCCTCGGCCTCGCGTGGCACCAGGATCATCGAGAGCCCCTCGTGGCGCTCGGAGCCTTCCCCGGTGCGGCAGACGATCAGCACGTGGCTGGCGCGGTGGGAGTAGGAGCACCACATCTTCGCGCCGTCGATCACCCATTCGCCCTCCTCGAGGCGGGCCCGCGTCTTCAGCGACGCCACGTCTGACCCGGCGTCGGGCTCCGACATGGCGATGGCCAGCGCGCCGCCCTCGGTCACCCGGCGCAGCATGTCCCTCTTCTGCTCCTCGGTGCCGAAGCGGTTCAGCGCACCGACCACGATCAGCGTGACCCCGTACGCGGCCACGGGGATCTGTCCGCGGGCGGTCTCCTCCAAGAACAGCGTGGCATCGAGGAAGGTGCCGCCCGAGCCCCCGTGCTCCTCGTCGATCGTCAGCCCGTACCAGCCGAGCTCGCCCATGCGCGCGGCGGCCTCGTCGGAGTGGTGGTCGTCCTGCCCGTCGGGCTCGAAGCGCTCGCGCTCGGCGAAGTCGCGCAGGGCGTCGACGAAGTCCCGCTGCTCGGGCGTCAGGTCCGAATCGGGATTCACCGCGGTGGCCATCAGACGCTCGCCCCCTGCGGCGCGCCGTTGCTCTGCGCCGGCGCCTCCTCGGCCTTGAAGCGGTTCAGCTCGCGCCGGGCGACGACGTGCCGCTGGCTCTGGCCTGGCGCCAGGGCCGCTGGCTGCGCGTCGCCGACGGGCCTGACGAGGTGCACGATGCGCGATCTGGCCACGAAGTCCTGGACGAACTGCTTGTCGGCCAGCGCGCCGCCAAAGGCCCCGCGCGTGTTCGCGCGGGCGCACATGAGCTCGAAGGCCCGCTCTGCCGAGCCGATCGCCCGCATGCAGTGGTGGATGCGCCCCGGGCCCAGGCGGTCCTGCGCGATCGCAAAGCCGGCCCCGCGGGCGCCCAGGAGGTTCGCCTCGGGCACCCGCGCGGCTTCATAACTGAGCTCCCAGTGCCCGGGCCCGCCGTCGTGGCCCATCACCGGCACGGGCCGGATGCCGTGAAACCCAGGCGTGGCGACGGGCACGCAGATCATGCTTGCCCGCCGGTGGGGCGCGGCGTCGGGATCGGTCACCACCATGGCGATCGCCACCTCAGCGCCGTTGTAGCCCGACGTGAACCACTTGTGCCCGGTGATCACCCACTCCCCGGCGCTCAGCTCCGCCCGGGCAGCCAGGCCCGTCGGGTCCGAACCGGAGGTCTCGGGCTCGGTCATCGCAAAGCAGGAGCGGATCGCGCCCTCCAGCAGCGGCTCGAGCCAGCGGCGCCGCTGCTCGTCGGTGCCGTGCTCGGCGAGGATCTCCGCGTTGCCGGTGTCGGGCGCCGAGCAGTTGAAGGCCATGGGCGCCACGGGCGAGCGGCCCATCTCCTCGCAGAGCATCCCGTACTCCCAGTTGGCCAGCCCCGGGCCGTACCGCTCGTCGGGCATGAAGAGGTTCCACAGGCCCTCGGCCTTGGCGCGGTCGCGGAGGTCAACCAGCACGGCGGGGTAGGCCACCCCGGGCCGGACCTCCTGGTCGAGCGCGGCGAGCGCCTCTTTCTCGACCGGGGCCACGTGCTCCTCGGAGAAGGCGCGCACCCGCTCCATCAGCGAGGCCACGCGCTCGGAGGGCCGAAAGTCCATCGCCGGCCAGCCTAGATGCATCTAGCCCGCGACGTTCAGCAGCGCCCAGGCCGCCACGGCGGCGGCCGTGCCGGCGCCGAGCAGTTGAAGGCCATGGGCGCCACGGGCGAGCGGCCCATCTCCTCGCAGAGCATCCCGTACTCCCAGTTGGCCAGCCCC
>JALZII010000059.1 GCA_030860365.1 Actinomycetota bacterium | reverse complement strand
TGCCAACTCCCCGAGTGGTGCTCACCGTGGTCAAGCCAGACCCCTGCCCTGACATAAGACGCCGCGAGATCCTTGCCCTGGGAACTTCGCCAGGAGCACATCCAGGAGGGATCGGTCAGGGGCCGGTCTTGGTGTCCACCAGGCGTCCACGGGGGTGACGAACGCCGGGTGCCCCCAGACAAGGCTCCGTTGCGAAAAGCGGCTTGCCGCAGGGAAATCGTCGCCAGGCGACCCCGGACTTGCCCGCCCGTATCGCCCCGTCTCACCACTCATAATGGCGAGCTCGGCTGAGCGCAGATCGATGGGCCGTCCGCGGCGGACCGCCTGACCAGGCGTGGGTACAGCCGTGGTCACGGATGCCCCGCCAGATGCGTCCAGATAGTCCAGTGGGCGGGACGAAAAACTCCTAGATTGCGGGCCTGAGGACAGCGCTCGGCCGCCCACATGGTTGAGGGCCTTGTCCCGTGTAAGCGGGGTGGGAGTTCGAGTCTCCCTGGGCGCATCGCACTGGCTGGCTGCTTCGCGACGGGCGCTTGGGAGACGCAGACAGCCGGCCACGGAGGCCCACGTCGCCCCGTCCAGGAGCGACCGAGACGAGCGACCCGGGCAACCGGGGCGACGCCGCCCTTATCGCCTCTCGGCCCCGTCCTGCTTGGCGTGGTCGACCACCAGTCGACCGACCTTCTGGCCCATCGGCAGGCCTGCCTCCACGTCGATCCGCCAATGCACGCCGCCCCACAGCCTCGAGTAGCCCGCCTCCTTGGCCTTCGAGCGCCACAGCCTGGCGTCCTCGGGGAACAGGTGGGCGAGCACCTCACCCGCCGCGCCGGAATAGCCCGACGTGCCCGAGGGGTAGGCGGGAAACAGCGGGGTCGGCCCCAGGTAGGACTTCCAGCGGGGGTCGAGGCCGAGGTCGCGAATCGCGGTGATGGGCCGAGGGTCCCACCACCCGGTGAGGAACTTGGCATCCCACACCGCGCCGCCGGCGTCGGCCATAGCCACGTTCAGCAGCGCAAGGGTTCGCACCTGCCTGGGCACGCTCAGCTTCTTGTCGGGGAGGTAGGCCACCGCGACTTGGTTCCAGACGCCGGCCGGGAGCGCGGTGCCCTCCATCCCCTCCCAGAAGTCGGCGGCGCGCTTCTGCTCGGGGGTGAGGCGCTCCTTGACGCGCATCACGTCGCGAGCGTTGGCGATGAACTCGCGCGTCCCGTACCTGGGGGGCGGCTTGGGCCGAAAGCGGCTGGTGGGGCGCAGCAGCCAGGTCTTCCAGGTTCCCGCGAGCGGCTGGTTCGGCTGGCCGGCCGAACCGGGGTCGGGCTCCCAGTGCTCCGGGCCGCGCGGGCGCTTGCCGCCCCACTTGCGCTTGGAGCCGTCGCGCTTGGCGTGGGCGATCACGCGCTCGGCGACGCGGCGCCCCAACTCGAGGCCCGCGCGGACGTCGCTCGGGTAGCTCGCGCCGGAGGCTACCCGCGAGCCTGCGGCGTCCTCCGCTTCCCGGTCGAGCCGCGTCTTCGGGTATCCGGGATACAGGTAGGCGAGCACGTGCGAGGCCGCCCCCGCCATGGCCGCGTGCTCGGACGGGTAGGAGGGGTCGGACGAACGGGGCACGATCGCCTCGCCGCTCGGAGCCTTGCGCCGGTAGCGGTACTTCCAGTGGTAGGCGGCCACCACGGCGTCGTACATCGCCACGCTGACGTTGGAGTAAGCCCGCGACGAAGCGGGAACGTCCTTGGGCTGGCTTGCCACCAACTCGATGTTCCGATCGAGCCAGGGGCGCACGGAGGGGTCGCCGCCGAAGCGCCGAGCAGCCGACTCCTCCCCCTTGGTGCGGTCGCGCACCGCGGTCCGCAGCCCTTCGGCGTCACGCTTCGCCGCCTCTGAGCCCGCCTTCGGCGGCGGCGGGACGCTCACATCCGCCCCGGACTCGAGCACCCACGTCTTCCATTCGCCGGCCGTCGGCTCTGCCGCGGGACGTTCGGCGCGGTCGTCCGAGCTTCCGCAGCCGGGCGCCACTCCCAGGACGATGGCCAGCGTGACGGCCGCAACCATCGCCCGCAGATACCCACCTTTCACCGAAGGGCACTGTACAGAGGGGCGCCACGGCCAGCGAGCGGGGGTGGCGCCTCAGCCCTGCGCGAACGAGGTCGGCAGCGTTGAGTGGCTCGCAGCCTTCAGCCGGTGCACCCCCAGCTTCTAAAAGGCGCGTCCAGCCACCGACCGAACTGTGGGAGCATCCGCTCATCGAGAGCGGCGCCGACCCTGATCTCGTTGCCGTCGTCACCGGCGCATCCAGCGGCATCGGTGAGGCCGCCGCGCGCCGTCTGGGGCGTGAGCACCGGGCCAAGCTGGTCCTGGTGGCCCGGCGCGAGGAGCGCCTCCGCCAGCTGGCAGCGAGCCTGCCCGGCGACGCCACGTGGGTCGCAGCCGATCTGACCGACGACGACGCGCCCGAGCGCATTCGCGCGCACGTGGAGAAAGAGCACGGCCGCCTGACGCTGCTCGTCAACAACGCGGGCGCCGCCTGGCGGGCCAAGTTCGCCGAGGGCGGCTACGCGAACGTCCGCCGCCACATGGAGGTGAATTTCGACGCGGTGGTGCGCCTGACCGAGGCCCTGCTTCCCACCCTGCGCGCCTCGGCCCCCAGCGCGGTGGTCAACGTGGCCAGCACGGCGGGACGCGTGGCCCGCGGCGGGAGCGGCGCCTACTCGGCGTCCAAGTTCGCCCTGGTCGGGTGGAGCGACGCCCTCTTCGCCGAGGAGCGCCCCAACGGCGTGCACGTGGGGGTCGTCCTGCCCGGCTTCATCTCCACCGAGGGCTTTCCCCAACGAGAGCTCACCGGCAGGTGGCTGACGCGCTGGGCGGTCTCCACCCCCGAGCAGGGAGCCGAGGCGGTGTTCGAGGCCGGGGTCGGGCGACGCCCCGAGCGCTACGTGCCCCGTCCCTACGCCCTGGCCGCCGCCGCGCGGGCGATCCTCCCCGGGCTCACGCGCCGCGTGATGGCCGGCGACCGCGCCGCGGCGATGACCACCCGCACCGCCGCGATGGACTCCGACGAGCGCTGACGCGCCCCGGCCCCGAGCCGGAGTTTTAGGTGTCCTTGGAATAGGCGCGTAGCGTCCATCGCGTGACCCCAGCCGAGGAGGAGCGGATGTCCACGCGCGAAGGGCTCGAAACGGCCCTCTACGAGATCAAACGAGTGGTGGTCGGCCAGGACGCCATGCTCGAGCGGCTGCTGGTGTCGCTGCTGGTCGGCGGGCACGTGCTGCTCGAGGGCGTCCCCGGGCTGGCCAAGACCCTCACCGTGAAGACGCTCGCCGGAGTGGTCGGCGGCTCGTTCCAGCGTGTGCAGTTCACGCCGGACCTCGTGCCCGCCGACCTGGTGGGAACCCGGGTGCTCCGGCCCGACTCCGGGAGCTTTGACATCGAGCTCGGCCCGGTGGTCTGCAACTTCCTGCTGGCCGACGAGATCAACCGCGCGCCGGCCAAGGTGCAGTCGGCGCTGCTCGAGGTGATGCAGGAGCAGCAGGTCACCATCGCCGGCAAGACCTTCCCCGTGCCCGAGCCCTACCTGGTCCTCGCCACCCAGAACCCGATCGAGTCGGAGGGGACCTACCCGCTGCCCGAGGCGCAGACCGACCGCTTCCTCATGAAGATCCTCGTCGACTACCCCACGCCCGGCGAGGAGGCCGCCGTGGTGGGCCGCTCGCTCGAGCCGCCGGTGGACGTCGACGAGCGCCTGAGCGCCGCCGACCTGCTGGCGTTCCGCCGGGACGTGGACGAGGTCTACGTGGATCGGGCGATCGTGGGTCACGCCGTGCAGCTGGCCGACGCTACGCGCCACCCCGCCGACTACGGGCTCGCCGACGTCGCGAGCTACGTGGACTACGGCGCAAGCCCCCGCGGTCCGATCGGCCTGATCCAGTCGGCGCGGGCACTGGCGCTGCTGCGCGGCCGCGGCCACGTGCTGAGCTCCGACGTCCGCGACCTTGCGGCCGACGTTCTGCGCCATCGCCTCGTGCTCTCCTACGACGCCCTGAGCGAGGGCGTCAACGCCGACCACGTGCTCGGCCGGGTCCTCGAGGCCGTGCCCGCGCCCGATGCCGCGCCGGTCGGGGCCTCGATGCCGCCTCCCACCGGACCTCCGGCGCCCGGCTACCCGCCACCCCAGGGCCCGCCCGTCCCGGCGCACGGCCAGTTCCCCCCGCCGGTCCAGGGAGGCGCCGCCGCGTGACGGCTCCAGCCACCATGGGTCCCCCAGCCGCCCGACAGGGCCCGGGGGCGATCGCCGGCCGCCTGGTCGAGGCGCTCGACTTCCAGCTCTCGCGCCGCGCCGGAGGGCTGCACCCGGGCGAGCACCGCTCCCCAGGGGTGGGCACCGGCACCGAGCTTGCCCAGATTCGCCCCTACACGCCGGGCGACGACGTGCGCCAGCTGGACCCCGCCGCGAGCGCGCGGACGGGCGTCCCGCACGTCCGTCTCCAGGTCCCCGAACGGCTGATGACCACGTGGCTCGTGCTCGATGTCTCCCCCTCGATGGCCTTCGGCACCGCCGAGCGTCTCAAGTGGGACGTTGCAGAAGGCGTGATCCGGGTATTGGGGAGACTGGCCACGCGACGCGGAGGCCGCGTGGCCATACTCACCTGCGGCGGGCCGGCGGACCGCCTGCTCGCTCCGCGCAGCGGAAGAGGCGCGGCGGCAGGGCTCGAGCGGGTCCTCGCCGAGGGCGTCGCCGCCGACGGC
>JALZII010000004.1 GCA_030860365.1 Actinomycetota bacterium | reverse complement strand
GACTCGACCTGGTCGCCCTCCACGGCCACGGTGCAGGAGGCCACCCACGGCGTGCCGGTCACCATGCGCTCCCAGCGGTCCTCGACCGCCTCGACGCGGCTGATGCGGCGACCGTCCTCATCGTAGGAGGCCAGGCTCAGATGCGGCTGGTCGTGCAGGCAGTCAAGGCACTGGACCACGGCCTCCTGGACCTCTTCGACGGGATCCACCGCTTCGCCCGTGCCCGGGTCCACCTTCAGGATGCCCTCGTAGTGCAGCTGCACCTCGAGGTTCTGTGACCAGCAGCGGTAGCAGCGCAGCCAGCTCGACTGCGTGCCCACCGAACCCCTGGCCGAACCCTCCATCAGCTCATTATCCTCGCAGGGGGTGAGCGGCGACACCGACATGCCCATCCTGTTCGTTGACGTGGACGGGGTGATCAGCCTCTTCGGCCTCGATCTTTCTGCCGAGGAGCTGCCCGGGCCCTTCCACTGGATCGACGGCGTGGCCCACTGCATCCCGACCGCCGTGGGGGCGCGTCTGCAGCGCCTCGCCGAGCGCTACGAGCTCGTCTGGGCGACGGGCTGGGAGGAGAAGGCAAACGAGTACCTGCCGTTCATCTTGAAGCTCGAGCGCGGCGACTTTCCCTGTCTCCTGTTCGACGGCCGGGCCGTCTTCGGGACCGCCCACTGGAAGCTCGAGGGGATCGAGCGCTACGCCGGGGAGCGCCCCGCGGCCTGGATCGACGACAGCCTCGACGACTCCTGCCGGCGCTGGGCGATCGAGCGTCGGGCGCCCACGCTGCTGGTCGAGACGCGCTCCGCGGAAGGCATGACCGAAGAGCACGTGGAGCGCCTTCTCGAATGGGCCGACGAAGTCGCCCCCACCACGCACCGCGTGGCATGAGACCATGGAGTCGGCGGCTGCGCGCGGCGCCGCTGGCGGCCCTCGCACTGGCCGGGTGCTCGCTCGGCGGCGAAAAGCCCGCTCCGCTGCCGGTCAAGGGGGCTCCGCGCGACGTGACCAGGGTCGTGACCGAGCTCGCTGCGGCCACCCGCCGGGGCCAGTACCGCCGCATCTGCGAGGAGCTGTTCACCTCGGCGGCCCGGCGCCGCGCCGGGGGCAGGGACTGTCCCTCGCTTCTGCGCTCGACGGCCCGCGGGCTGCGCAATCCCACCGTCGAGCTCGTGTCGATTCGCGTCACGTCCCGGGACGCGGTGGCGCGCGTGAGAACCCGGGCCGCCGGCCAGGCTCCGATCGTCGACGTGCTGGTGCTGCGGCGCGAGGGCGGCGGCTACCGCATCGAGGCGCTGACTTGAGATCGTGGAGCGAGCGGTGCTCGGCCGAGACCAATCGGTCCGGTGCTCGCCCGACCAACGCTCGGCCTGCGCTCCTCCCTGGACGCTCGGCCTGCGCTCCGGTCGCATGATCGGAGCCGTGCTCGCCGGCGGCGCCGGCCGCCGGCTGGGGCTGGGGTCGAAGGCGGCGGTGCAGGTGCGCGGCCGAGCGCTTGTCAGCTGGCCGCTGGCGGCGCTCGCGGCGGTCTGCGATCGGGTGGCCGTGGTCTGCAAGCCGGGGACCGACCTGCCCCCGCTGGCCGCCGTCGAGCGCTGGGACGAGCCCGACTACCCCCAGCACCCGCTGATCGGAATCACGCACGCGCTGGAGCGGGCGGGCGAGCCGGTCTTGGTGTGCGCCGCGGACATGCCTTGGGTGACCGCGGACTCATGCCGCTCGCTGGTCAACGCAGCGGGCGCGGGAGATGGAGCGCCCGCTGTGGCCGTGGCGGGTGGGGTCCTCCAGCCGATCTTCGGCGTCTACTCCCCGCTCGCCCTCGACGTCCTCCGGGCAGCGGACTCCGACGCCGCTCTCACCGCCACGGTCGAGGCCCTCGAGCCGGTGCGGGTGGCGCTTCCCCCTCCGCTGGTGAGAAGCGTGAACACCCGGGAGGATCTGGCGGCCCTGGAGTCGTCGAGCTGATGCAGGCCAAGACGGGAGCGTGATCGACCTCGAATGATCCTGCAGCGTGTTGAGCACCCCGACTGGCTCTCCAACGCCTATCTCGTGGTCGATCGGCCCGGGGGTCACGGCGTCCTGGTGGACGGCAATGGCGTGATCGAGCCGCTGCTCGAGCGCGTCGAGCGCGAGGGCACGGAGATCACCCACGTCCTGCTGACCCACCATCACGCCGATCACGTGGTGGACGTGGCCGAGTTGGCCGAGCGCTTCGGCGTGCCGTTGCTCGGCCACTCCGACAACGACGTGGCCACCGGCGAGCTCGAAGGACCGCTGCGCTCGGGGGACCTCGAGATCGAGCCGATCCGCACTCCCGGCCACTGCGCCGACCACCTGGCCCTGCTGATCGACGGCACCGACTGCCTGACCGCCGATGTCCTGTTCAAGGGGACCGTCGGCGGCACCCGGGCGCCGGGGCACACGACCTTCGATGACCTCAAGAGCTCGATCATGGATCGTCTGATGACCCTGCCGGGCGAGACCCGCGTGCACCCCGGCCACCGCGGGCCGACCACCGTGGCCGCCGAGTGGGAGCACAACCCCTTCGTGAGAATCTGGCGCGGCCTCGACCCCGAAGGCAGCGACCGCTGCGGCGTGGGCGAAGAAGAGGCCACGCTCGTCCTCTGGGCGCCCGACTACGACGGGACCAACAAGGCCTGGGTGCGCTTGGAGTCCGGCGAGGACGTGGTCGTCGGCGGCTCGCAGGTGGACCGCGCCGTCTCGTAGGGCGCTGAGCGCGGCCGGCGCGTTCGCCGTTGTGTGTGCTCGTCGTGCTCAGAAGTTCGACCCAATCCGGTTCAGGCCAGTGCGGGGACGATGCTGATCGTGCCCTCGCGCGCGACGGGCGCGAAGTCGCGATGGTCGAACGTCAGCACGCGCCCAGCATTCCGCTCGGCGCATGCGACCACGCACGCGTCGGCAATACCCAGCCGCAGATCGGCGTAGCGGTCCAGCAACGCCCCGACGCGCTCGAAGTCGCCGGCGCCGCAATCCAGGTCGTAGAAGCCGTCGGCGAGGTCGGCGACGAATCGGCGCAGCACGGCAGCGCCGAGATCCGCTTCGATCATGTAGCCCGCCTCGGCGAGGATCCCCGCCGGCACGATCAGCGGCCCGTGCTCGGACTCCAGCGCCTGGCGCGCATGCGCGTGATCGGGATCGGCGCGGTTGAGCGCGGCCAGAACGCCGGAGGTGTCGAGCGTGATCACCGACGGGGCGCGCCGGACCAGTACCGCGCCAGCCGATCCTCATAGTCTGCCGCTGCGGTCGCGCTGTTCTCGCCCATACCCACCGACGGCGGGAGCACGTCGCGCCGCTCCGCGCGCTCGAGGAACTGCTCGAGCGCCGCACGCGTGATCTGCGCGCGCGAGATGCCAAGACGGGCGGCTGCTCGACGCATTCGTTGCTCGGTCTCGTCAGGCAGGTAGACAGTCGTCTTCCGCATGCCCTGAGCATACCACCCAAAACGTATGGCAACGCTGGGGGCGCTGCTCGCCGACGAGAAGTATCGACTTCGCCCCCCTCGGCCAGCCGGGAGGGGACGTGAGGGCTGACCTGGATGGCAATCCCCATCCGCCTCAGGCCCGCAGGAGCAGGTAGACCAGCCCGAGCGCGAACGCGATCTGGCCGATGCCCAGGGCGGTGCCGAGGTTGGCCGCACCCAAGAGCAGGGCGAGGCCCGTGGCCAGCGCCGTGAGCACGAGCAGCGCCAAGGCCTGCGAGGCGAGCTTCATCGAAGGCGACCCTCGAGGGACGCCACCAGGGAAGAGACGTCCAAGGCCGGGCCCTGCTCGGCCAGGACGCGCTCGGCCTCGCGCCGGCCGCCCAGCGAGTGCAGCGCCGCCTCGCCGCGCTCGGCCACCAGCTCGCGCAGAGCGCCTATGCGCCGCGCGCGCAGGCGCGAAGCGACCAGATCCAGCTCCCGGCGGTGCTCGTCCAGCGCGGCCGCCAGCTCCTCGATCCCCTCGGGAGGTGGCTTCGAGGACACGGCCACGACCGGAGTCCCGCGGGCGCCCAGCGAGCTCAGTGCGTGCGCGAGGTCACGCCGGGCG
>JALZII010000022.1 GCA_030860365.1 Actinomycetota bacterium | reverse complement strand
GAGTAGGGCTAGTCTCGACTCTCAATCGAGGGTGAGGCTCGGACGGGACGCAAGATTTGTTGCGAAGGAGGTTTGACACTCTTGCCGAATTCCGCCTACAGTGCGGACTTTGCGGCATCTGTGGGAGTCCGGAAACCCTCGATGATCGCTTCAGCCCCAGAGGGAAGGACGAGGGGGATGGACACCGGGAGCTACTTGGCCGTGATCAAGGTCGTCGGGATCGGCGGCGGAGGGACAAACGCGGTCAACCGCATGGTCGACGCGGGGCTGAAGGGCGTGGAGTTCATCGCGGTCAACACCGACGCCCAGGCGCTGCAGATGACCGACGCCGACGTCAAGCTGCAGATCGGCGACCAGCTGACCCGGGGACTCGGCGCCGGCGCCAACCCCGAGGTCGGCTATGGGGCGGCCAACGAGAGCCGCGACGAGATCAAGGAGTCGCTGAAGGGCGCGGACATGGTGTTCGTGACCGCGGGCGAGGGCGGCGGCACCGGATCAGGAGCCGCGCCCGTCATAGCCGAGGTGGCCAAGCAGGAGATCGGCGCGCTGACCGTCGGCGTGGTCACGCGCCCCTTCTCGTTCGAGGGCGCCCAGCGCGGACGCCAGGGCGAGGAGGGCGTGCAGCGCCTGCGTGAGCAGGTGGACACCCTGATCGTCATCCCCAACGAGAAGCTGCTGGCCGTGGTGGAGCGCCGCACCAGCATCCTCGAGGCCTTTCGAGAGGCAGACAACGTGCTCCGTCAGGGTGTCCAGGGAATCACCGACCTGATCACCATCCCCGGGCTCATCAACCTGGACTTCGCCGACGTCAGGACGATCATGCACGAGGCCGGCTCTGCCCTCATGGGCATCGGGGAGGCGGGCGGAGAGAACCGCGCGGCCGAGGCGGCCAAGCACGCCATCTCGAGCCCCCTCCTCGAGCAGTCGGTCGAGGGGGCCACGGGCATTCTGCTGAACATCACCGGCGGCGGCGACCTCGGCCTCTTCGAAGTCAACGAGGCGGCGGAGATCATCCAGCAGGCCGCCGACACGCAGTCGAACATCATCTTCGGAGCGGTGGTCGACGACGACCTGGGCGACTCGGTTCGGGTGACCGTGATCGCCACGGGTTTCGAGGGCTCGAGCCGCCTGCCGATGTTCACCGAGGACACCACGGGGCGCCGCCGCGAGCCGCGGCGCCGAGACGTGGCGATGGACGACCGCCAGCGCTCCTCGCTGGAGATCTCCGACGACGAGATCGACATCCCCTCGTTCCTCAAGGACTAGCGCGCCAACCTGCTCAAGGCCGGCGCAGCACCGGCCGATGCCTGATGATGTGCCCTCCGTGGTGCGACGACTCTGCCTGCTCGCGCTCCCCGCGCTGCTCGCCGGCGTGTTCTCGGCGCCGGCCTCGGCCGCGGTCGACCGCGTGCCGGTGGGCACCTTCACGAACCCGATCTTCCTGCTCTCGCCGCCCGGCGACACGGCGCGCCTGTTCGTGGTCGAGCGAGCAGGGAAGGTGCGCATCTCCCAGGACGGCGCGACGCTGCCCACCCCGTTCCTCGACATCTCAGCCGGGGTCTCCACCGCGGGCGAAGGGGGGCTGCTCTCGCTGGCCTTCCCGCCCGACTACGCCACCAGCGGGCTCTTCTACCTCTACTACACGCCCACCGCGGACACGATCCGCATCGCCGAGGGACGCCGGGACCCCGCGAACCCCGACCGGGCCCTCAGCGCCCTTCGCCGGGTTATAGACGTTCCCCACCCGACCAACCTCAACCACTACGGCGGCCAGCTCCAGTTCGACCGCTCCGGGCGCCTTTACGTCTTCACCGGCGACGGAGGAGGCGGGGGGGATCCCCAGCGCAACGCGCGCAACCTGAGCTCGACGCTCGGGAAGGTCCTTCGCATCGACCCGAGGGGGGCGAGAGACGGCGAGTACTCGATCCCCGCCGACAACCCCTTCGCCGGCCAGGCGGGCCGCCGTGGTGAGATCTGGTCCTACGGCCTGCGCAACCCCTACCGCGGGAGCTTCGACCGGGTCACGGGCGACCTGACCATCGGCGACGTGGGGCAGGCCGCCTACGAGGAGATCGACCTGCACCCCCGCTCTTCTGGCGCGGGCCGCGGGGTCGACTTCGGCTGGAACGCCTGCGAGGGCACCTTCGCCTATCCCGTCACCGGTGCCGCCTGCCCCCTCTCTGGAGCCCCGTACGTGCCTCCGGTGCACCAGTACCCCAACCCGGGCTCGACGTGCGCGTCGGTGACCGGCGGCTACGTGGTCCGCGACCCCTCCCTCGAGGAGTTGGCCGGCAAGTACCTCTACGCCGACTACTGCAGCGGCGAGGTGCGGCGCCTGAACACGCCCGCCGGAGGCGGGGACGCCCTGGTGTTCGCGGCGAATCCGTTCGAGGTCGCCTCGTTCGGGGAGGACGCCTGCGGGCGGATCTACGTCAACGAGCTCGACAGCGGGCAGGTCTCGCGGCTCGAGGACGGCTCGAGCTCGTGCGCCACCGCGCTGCCGCTGCCACCGGCGCCGCCCGCCGATCTCGGGCCGGTGCCGCCGCCCCAGGGCCCGGTTGCCCGCTACTCCTCCAGCGCACCAGCTCCCGACCTGCGCGCGCCGCTGCTCGGCC
>JALZII010000019.1 GCA_030860365.1 Actinomycetota bacterium | reverse complement strand
CTCGGCTGAGGGGGCCGGCAGCACGGTCGGCGACCCCAGCAGGCAGACCAGCGCGGTGAGGAGGGTTGCGGCAAGGGAGGTGCGGTTTGTCCAGGTCATCTACCGAGAGCTGTCGGCGCGGGTGCCGACGAGCGCTCTCGTCGTGGGCGAAGCTGGACGTATGTTGCGAGGCGTGGTTAGCTGCGAGCGGCTTCAGGCGGGCCCGGATCTCCCTGGCTACGCCAATTCCGGGGGGCTGGCGCAGAGCTTCAGCGCCCTGCACGGCTTCCCGACGCGCACAGCTACCTGGCTGCTTCATCCGTCTGCGCCGGTCGCCTAACCCAGCTTCGACGGCGGCGGCTTCAGGCGCTGCGGCGCCGAAGCCACGGTCGCAGACGGGTCCGCTCGGGTGGCGCCTCCTTGGCGGCCACTTCGTACTCGCGGTCGACCATCTGGACGTACTCGGCGAGCCCGGCCGTACGAAGGACCGCCCGCGCCTCGTCCCGTGTGCGGCGACAGCCGATCAACTCGGTGATGAGATCGCTTGCCGCTTCCTGGTTCGTGTACACGAGGGGTAAGTCGGCTGACGCCGGCGCCGACCCGATACGAGATTCGTCGAGCGTCACCGAACAGCACTTGCTCGATGAGTTCCGTCGCCCGGGAGCACGGGCTCACGATCAGGAGATATTGATGGGACGCGGAGGCCCCGGCGCGGCCAGCCGGCATCGCCCGGCCGCCGCTCCTTGGCCGATCGACCGCGTCCCTCATCTCGTGCGAAGTACCCGAATGCTCTTGCGTCACCGGCGGCGCTTGAGTTGCCATGATGGCGTACGGCGACTACCCTTGCTGTGAAGGTCTTGACGGACAGGGGTGCTCGTGGCAGGGGCCTCTCCTCGGACGGTCGCGCTGCGGCCGTCCCCCGTGGCAATCGCTGCCCCACCGCAGACGCAAGGGAGCCGATAGGAGATGAGGTTTGGCGGGAAGCTTCTCGGGTGGGCGCTGGTTCGCTTCGCGCTTGCCGCCGCCCTCGTCGTGCTGAGTGCCGCGAGCGCGGGGGTGGTGGTCGCGGCCCCCGGGAATGGCCCGGTGGCGTCCTTTACGGCGACACCGAACCCCGCACAGACCGGCGAGACGGTGTCCTTCAATGCGGGAGCCTCAACTGATCGCCAAGGCCCGATCGCGAAGTACGAGTGGGACCTCGACGGGAACGGAACCTTCGAGACGGATACCGGCACGTCGGCAACGACCTCGAGGGCTTACGCCGTCGATGGCGTCGTGAACGTGAAGCTGCGGGTCACCGACCAGCAGGGACTCACGAGCGAAGACACCGAGTCCGTCACGATCACCAATCGGGTGCCCACCGCCTCGTTCACCGTCAATCCAAATTCCGCGTTCACCGGCCAGGAGGTCACGTTCACCAGCACCTCGCGCGACCCTGATGGCTCTATCGCGCGGCATGAGTGGGATCTCGACGGTAACGGCAGCTTCGAGACGAACAGTGGCCCCGATCGCACTGTGTCGAGGCGTTACGCGGCCAGCGGGTACGTCGACGTGCAGCTGCGGGTGACCGACGACGATGGCGCTACGAGCGCCCCGGCTAGCAGGCAAGTGGCAATCTTTAACCCCCCGCCGGCCGCCAACCCCCCGCCGGTCACCAAGGTCTCCTATCCCCTGCCGGCCCCCCAGACGGTCAGCCCACCCCCTCAGACGGTCAGTCCGCCGCTTCAGACGGTCAGCCCCTTCCCGATCGTGCGCATCGTAGGCCGGCTGGTGCGTGGCGGTGCACAGATCAGGCGCCTGTCGATCCGCGCGCCGGCTGACACGATGATCACCGTGCGCTGCCGGGGACGCCGCTGCCCGTATCGCAGAGCGAGCACCGCGGCGCGCGCCGGACGGTCGGTCAGGTTCAGGCGGCTCCAGCGCCGCTTTCGCGCCGGAACGCTGGTCGAGATTCTCGTCAGCCACCCGACAAAGATCGGCAAGTACACCGGGTTCAGGATTCGGCGAGGCCGCTCGCCGCGCAGGACGGACCTCTGCCTTGCGCCGGGCGCGAGACGGGGATCCGAGTGCCTATCCGGGTGAGGCCCGCTACGGCGCTCGTCGCGCTGGCTGTCGCGGGAGCGGCGTTCGGCGGCTCATACGCAGTGGCCAAGGCCGGCAGCGACCAGCGGCCGTCGCCGGTGTCGGCCCCCGTGGGCGAGTTCCCCTCCGAACCGGCGCGTGCGACGCCCCGGCGGTTGGGACCAGCCGCGCGGCTTCCCTCACTCTGGCGTCCGGCGCGTAAGCCCAGGAGCGTGTCGGCGAAACGCCGCCAGCCACGCCAGGTGCGTCCGCGGCCCCGCCGCGTGCGCCGGCGTAGTCCCGGCGCCCGGGTGCCGCCTTCCCGGCGTTCGGTCCCTACGGCGCCTCGCCGGGTCGCCCCGTCGTTGCCCCGGGCGCCTGTGCGCCCGCCGGCTCCAGCCCCGAGAAGGCCGTCACCGCCCTCCGGGAACCCGGGCGGCGGCTTCGACGACTCGGGCTAGCTTGATGGACGTCTCCCAGCTAAGCCCGGAAACTCCGCCGGTTGAAGCCCCCACGGGCCCTGGGTCGATGGTGGACAGCTACCGCCTGAAGCGGCGGCTGGGGTCAAGCGCCGGCCTGCATCCGGTGTATGAGGCAAACGATCCGTCTGGCAACTCCGTCGCGGTCACCCTCTTTCAGCTGCCGCGCAACAACCACCGGGTGGTGCGCCGTTTCAAACGTGCCGTCCGAGCACGTGCCTCCGTGGTCCACCCCGGTCTGCTCCGCGTATTGTCCTACGGGGACTCGAGCCCTGGCCTGTACCTGGCGACCGAGTTGCCCCAAGCGCGAACGCTGGCCGGCGTGCTGAGCCAGCGGGGGCGCCTGCCGCCGCGCGCGGCGGTGACCGCACTCGCACCGGTGGCCGGCGCACTCGACGCCGCGCTCGCCCAGGGCATCCTCCCTCGCGATCTCTCCCCGGAGGGGATTCTCGTGGCCGCAGACGGCGGCCGCGGACTCCTCGGGGACATTGGGCTCGCGAGTGCCCTCGTCGACAGAGACGACTTGCAGTTGTTAGCGCAGGCTGACTTCGCTTCGCCAGAAGAGATCCGCGGCGAGCCTGCCGACGCCACGAGCACGGTGTACTCCTTGACGTGCGTGCTGTACGAGTGCTTGACAGGCTCGCCTCCGTTCGAATTTGCCACCCCCACACTGACGCTGTACGCCCACGTCTCCGAAGCGCCACCTAGAGCGACCGACCGAAACCGGGCACTGGCTGCGGCCGTCGACGCTGTCCTCGAGAGGGGCTTCGAGAAGGAGCCCGGGTCTCGCTTCGCAAGCCATGGCGCACTGATGAACGCGGCGGCGAAGGCTCTCGGACTGAAGTTGCCCACCGAACGTGGCGCCCGGCGCGACGGTGGACCAGCACCGGCGGGAATCCCGAAGCCGCCCGCCAAGCAGAGGGCAGGGAGCGACTCGCCGGCCCTCCGGCGGGGCCATGCACCTTCGGTCCAGGTGCCCGCGGCCCCGCAGGCTCCGCCGGCCGAGCCTGCGGTCGAGTGGAAGCCCGCAGCCCCTCGCGCGAAGCCCGTCGCCGCCGCTCGACCCACGCGCTGGGTGCTCGGCCTCGCCTGCGTGGCGCTCGGGGCGGTGTCCGCGGCCGGGTTCATGACGGGTCGCTCCGGAGAAGAGGCGGGGGCGGCCGCACCTCGCACCGTGGCAGGCAACGGAGTAGCGCTCACCATGCCCCCCGATTGGCAGACTCGGCGCCCGACCGCCCCCGTGCCGGGGCTCGAGCTACGCGGAGCGCTAGCCGTCGGACCGCCAACGCCGCGGCGAGCGGAGATGGTTGCAGCCAGCGTCGCGTCGGCGGGGCCCCACCTCTTGCCGGAACCATTGCTCCGACGGTTGCGAACGGGTCAGCGCCGCGTACCGGTCCGCCTCGGGCGAAACGAGGCCTACCGCTACGCCGACTTCGAGAACGGCGGCCGCCGGCTCACGGTCTACGCCTTGCCCACGACGGCGGGCACGAGCGTCGTGGCCTGCGCCGCGCCAAGCGGGGCCGAGGCGAGCTTCATGGCGGCATGCGAGCGAGTCGCCGCGACGCTTCGCCTAAGCGGCCGCCGGCCGTACCCGCTCGGGCCCCAGCGGCGATACCTCGCGCGTGTCCATGCGGCGTTTGCAACCCTTGGAAAGACCCGCTCCGGCGCGAGACGCCGCCTCGCGAGTGTGGATGGGAGGAGGGGACAAGCGAGCTGGATCGAACGCTTGGAGGACGCGTACGGCTCAGCGATCCGCCGGTTGAGGGTGGGTCCCGGCCGTTTGCAAGCTGTTCGGACCCACGCGACATTGGTCGACGGACTCCGCGAGACGCAGCTCGCCTACCGCCGTCTTCGCCAGGCAGCGCTCAGCGGCCGACCGGAACGCTACGAGTCGGCCCGCCGCCTTGTGGCGAAGCGAGAACGGACGCTGGACACCGCGCTGCAGGCGGCGACGGTCCGATAGCCCGGCGGCTCTTCAGAGCACCGCTGGGAGCGCCCCCCGCGGGGTCGTACCGCGCCGGGTGACCTTGCAGCCGGTTCCTAGCTATAGCTACCGGCCGACATGCACGACCCAGGCGGTCGCGCGGGCCCCGCCAAAGCGCCCGCGCACTCGGCCGGAGCCGAGCCAGCGGTAGCGTGGACTGAGCAGCACCGCCCGGTGACCGGGCGAGCGCATCCAGTTCGCGACCGTGCGCCGGATCCGTGCTCGCCAGCCGCGGTGGAGCGAGAGCACCTCGCCGAGATCGCGGAACAGCCTGCTCGCTCGGATGCGGGCCGCGTGGCTGAACCGACCGGACCGCATGATGCGGCGGCCGTAGCGAGCGGAGGAGCGGTTGAGGCTCCTCGAGGCACGAAACGCAGGCAGCCCGTATTCGCTTCGTACCACGTTTATCTCCGCGACCATAAGCCGCGATTCGGATGCGGCCTCGGCGGATGATGGAATGGCAAGCAGACACGCGAGCATGACTGCGAGCAGGATGGGACGGACCAGGGCGACCAAAGCTACCTCTCTTTCCACGGCCTACGGGGTTAGCTGACGGGCTCGTGCAGAAAGACAGCACTACGCGCGTGCGAGTGCGCGCGATTCGCCCCAAACGGCGCTTGGTTCCCCCGCTCGCCCGGGATCGGTGTGCCCGAGCGACTCGGCGATTCAGACGACAGCGTACACGCAAGCCAGACGGATCCGTCCATGGGGCTCACCCGGACGGCAAATGCGTCTCGCCACCCCCGGTTTGCGGACGCTTCCATCTCATGGCTCGATCGTCGATCGACGGGCCGTCGCTAGCGACCGCTCTCGGCCCACACATGGTGGACAGCCGCTCCTCCGTCGACTTGGAGATTGGTTTCGGTCACGTAGCCTGAGCACTCGTCACTCAGGAGGAAGTCCCGGGGCGTCTCGGTTCCGGCGTTGTTCACGACGAGTGTCGGGACGACCGGGCACGATTCGCGGGTGCCGGCGTGTGGGGGATCGTCTCTCCCGCGACGATTGCGGCTGGAACGCTGCTCGTGAACCATTCGGCGCGCGCCGCGATGCCGGGCACAGCGCGCTCTGCGGACTCGAGCGCCGTCCGGAGAAGCGGCGGGCGCCCCACCGGGTCGTGAGCATCGGACGCGACGTTGTGAACAAGCGCCCCCCGAAAGAGCTCAATCGCGAAGCGCTGGACCCGTTTACCGAACTGCCCGACGATTGAACCCGAGTCGACTGAGCAGAGCACTCCTTGCTCGACAAGTGCCTCGAGCCGACCAGTGTCTTGCTGAAAGTCCGGGCAACGCTCTGGATGGGCCAAGATCGGATGAAATCCGCGTATCCGCAGATCGAACAGCACTTGCTCGAGGAGTCCTGTCGCCCGCGAGTAAGGGCTCTCGACCAGGAGGTATTGATGGCGCCCAGGCGACAGTGCGCGGAGCTCGTCGTCGTCCAGGCTCCCGACCCTCGGGAGGGCGATCTCCGCGCCGGGGATGATCGAGAGGGGTATACCGGCGCTACGCAACGCGGAGTTCACCTCGGCCACGCCTTCCACGATCTGTTCCGGTACTACGCCGTGGACGAGGTCGATGTGGGGCGTGGCGACGACCCGCTCGATGCCCTCGGCAACGGCGACACGAGCCATCTCTAGGCTGGTCTCCAGGTCTTCGGGCCCGTCGTCCAGGCCGGGCAGAATGTGGCAGTGAAGGTCGATCATCGCTCGCCCCGAAGAAGGACTCTGGCCCCACATGCCCCTGTCGATGATGGAGTAGCGCGAGCGCGCGACGCGGCAGCCGTGGCCCTTTCTGCCATCTTAGAGTGCTAGTCAGCATGGACAGCGGACCCCTCGAACAGAGCTTGGTGACCACGAATGGTGGGTCGCCCCCGCCGCAGGCGCGCACGCCCGCTGAGCAGGTGCGGGAGTTTGCCAGGACCCTACGCAGGCACTGGCGCCTGATGGCAGCCGTCACGGTGCTCGTTACGGCTGCGGCGCTGGCGGTGACCCTCAGCTCGACCAAGGAGTACGACGCCACGTCGAAGCTGCTCCTGCGCGACGACGAGCCGATCGATGCCCTCTCAGACCGGGCGGCGGTGCCGGCTGACCCGGAGCGCGAGACCAACACAAAGGTGGCGCTGATCAAGCTGGAGACCGTCGCCGACCGCGTCCGCGGGGCGCTCGGCCTCCAGGTTTCCGCAGAGCAGCTGCTCCAGCAGGTGACCACGGAAGTGGAGGGAACCTCCGACATCGTCCTGATCACTGCGCGGGACGGGGACCCAAGCCGCGCGGCAGCAATAGCGAGCCGGTTGGCGTCGGAGTACGTCGCCTTCCGCCGGCAGTCGGCACGAGCAAGCATCGATGAAGCGGCGAAGCTCGCTCGCAGTCGGCTCGAGTCTCTGCCGCCTGAGCAGCGCGCGTCCGAGGAGGGGCGTCAGCTCGAGGGACGTCTCCGGGAGCTCGAAATCGCCGCATCTCTTCAGACCGGCGGCGCAGAGGTGGTGAGGCAAGCCTCCGTGCCGACGTCCGCCTCGACTCCGCGTCCGCTTCTGTCGGGAGTGCTGGCCGCCTTCCTCGGGATGGCCCTTGCGGTCGCGCTTGCCCTCCTGCTCGAGTTCATCGATCGCCGGATCAGGGACGAGGACGAAGCGCAGGCCGTCTTCCAGCTCCCGGTTCTCGCAACGATTCCCCGTCCCTCGAGGGGGGCTGGCGGCTCGGGGGTCCAGGGAGATCAGTACCAGCAGGAGGCCTACGGGACCCTCGCAGCCAACGTCCTGTTCTCCAACCGCGGCCGGGAGCTGACCGCGCTCCTCATCACGTCGCCGGGCTCAGGCGACGGCAAGACCAGCTCGGTTTTCGGCTTGGCTCGTGCGCTGACTTTGCTCGGGCAGAGCGTGATCGCGATCGAGGCCGACCTGCGTCATCCCCGCTTCGTACAGATCTGCAACTTGCAGCAGCAGGGGGGCTTAAGCTCCGTGCTCGCCGGCGTAGGGCAGCTCGACGACGAGCTCGTCGACGTCGACGCCTGGACCCTGGGCGAGCGGTCAGAGGAGGGTCGCAAGCGGGGCGCGTTCTTCTCCGTTCTGCCCGCGGGCCCCGTTCCCCCGACAGCCTCGGGAATGCTCTCAAGGCCTGCCATGGGGGACGTAATGGCCGATTGCCGGCGCCGGGCGGACATCGTGCTGGTCGACTCGGCGCCGGTCGGCTTGGTGCACGATCCGATCACGCTGGTCAACGTGGTCGACGCGACGATCCTCGTCTCCCGACTCAACTGGACTACCCGCGATCCAGCGAG
>JALZII010000018.1 GCA_030860365.1 Actinomycetota bacterium | reverse complement strand
ACGCCTCGGATCTCTTCCGCCAGTTCCTCGAGGACTACGACGGGCGCCTGCCGCGGCCCTGGATCAACGTTCGCGGCACCAGCACCTTCACGCGCGGCGCCGGAAGCCCCGTCGGCTTCCGTGTGGTCAGGACCAGCGGAGGTGGAGGGGGTGGTGGCGGCGGTGGCCGGCATCCGGCCAACGGCACGAGCTGCCCCTCGTACTTCACCGTGCTGCACAACGACCACATCGGCCGCCTCCGGCTGCCCGCGGGGGAGTACCGGATCACGCTGCTCTCGGTCGGCCGGCTCTCGTGCGCCCGCGCCTCAAGGCTGTTCGCGAGCTTTCTGCAGGACTACGACGGGCGCCTGCGCTCGCCCTGGATCCTCGACGTGGCCACGGGCACCTTCCTCGCGCGCTCGGCGCACGTGGGCTTCCGCGTCAAGCGCGCGGTGGGCCCGCCGGTCAACCCCAACGGCGGCGGCACCTGGCCGAGCGACGGCACGCTGTGCCCGGCCACGTTCCGGGTGCGCAACAACGACCGCATCGGGCGACTGCGGCTGCGCCGAGGCCGCTACCTGATCACGCGGCTGCGGGGCAGCGGGTTGACCTGCTCGCGGACCTCCCGTCTGTTCAGGGCCTTCCTCAACGGCGAGGACGGCGACCTGCCCCGGCCGTGGACGGTGTCGCCGCAGACGGGCACCTTCCGGCGAGGGCGCGGCAGCAAGGTCGGCTTTCGGGTCAAGCCGGCCCGCTGAGCACCTCGACTCGCCGCTCCGTCCCTAGACGAGGCGCCACAGCTCCCTGTTGCCGTCCTCCTCGCGGGTGACCTCGGCCTGCTTCTCCAGGTGGGTCAGGTAGCAGAGGGTCTCCGGGAAGATCCAGCTCACCCGGGCGAAAGTCGGGATGTCGGCCGGCAGGCCGGCGACGCCACGCACCACGTCCACCAGATCGTAAGCGGCCCGGGGCCCCTCCGCCAGGGCGGCGCGGATGCCGTCCAGACGCTCGGCGATCGTGCGGCGGTTGGCGGCGATCAGGCCGGGAGCGTCGCGCACCGGGCGCCCGTGGCCGGCCAGCACCAGGCTGACGTCGAGCTGCTCGACCACCCCGAGGCTCGAGAGGAACTCGCCTGCAGGGTCGGGCGTGTAGCCGTGGTCGTAGTAGAGGGAGACACGGCCCAGGAGGTGGTCGCCCGAGAGCAGCAGCCTGCGTTCGGGCTGGTGGAGCACCACGTGGGAGGGCGCGTGGCCGGGCGTCTCGTACGCGCGCCAGGTGCCCAGGTCGCTCTCCACCTCCACGCCGTCGGCGAGGTCGCGATCGGGCATCACGATCCCCGACAGTCCTGACCCGCGCCCGCGGCGGGCGGACTCGTACTCCTCGAGGTCGTCCACCGGCGTGCCGCTGTGGCGGGCCACCTCGACGCGCCATTGCAGAGCCTGGTCGGGATGCTGCGCGGCTTCGGTGGTGTGGCCGTGGTTGTGGTTCATCCACAGCTCGCAGCCCGTCTCCTCCACGATCGCCGCGGCCTGCCCGTAGTGGTCGCCGTGGGCGTGGGTGCACACCAGCAGCCGCACGTGCTCGAGGCTGAGACCGGCCCGCCCCAGCGCCTGGCGCAACCCGCTCAGCGATCCGGGCTCCGACAGCCCGCAGTCCACCAGCACGATCCCATCTCCCGCGGCGACGGCGAAGGCGTTCACGTGCGGCACCGCCGGCCACGGCAGCGGCAGGCGCAGGCGCCACAGCCCCGGGAGCACGCGGTCGGCCCGGGGGAGCTCGCGGCGCCGGCTCAACTTGCGTCGCGCTCCGGGTCGGTCACCGCTCTGCGCCCGGGAGGTGGCGCTTCGATGGGCATGTCTCAAGCATCTCAGGCGGGGAGAGCAGGCAGATCGGCCGACCGCGGGCCGACCTGCGGGCGGGACGGTCGCAGGGGCTACAGTCAAAGGCCGATGGCCACCCGCACCTCGACGGTCGAGATCACCATGCCCCAGATGGGCGAGTCGGTGACCGAGGGGACGGTGCTCGAGTGGCGCAAGCAGGTTGGCGACCGGGTCGAAGCCGACGAGTCGCTGCTCGACGTCTCCACCGACAAGGTGGACACCGAGATCCCCTCCCCGGCCTCGGGAACCCTGAGCAGCATCGTCGTCGAGCCCGATCAGACGGTGGCCGTGGGTGCCGTGCTGGGCGAGATCGACACCGGCGATGCGCCGGCGCCCTCGCAGACCACCTCCAACGGAGGCGGGGACGGGCTGGCCGCGGATGGCCCGGGCCAGGTCATGGACGTCGCCTTCCCCGAGATGGGCGATTCCGTGGCCGAAGGCACCGTGCTCGAGTGGCGCGTCTCGGTGGGCGACACCGTCGAGGTGGACGACCCTCTGGTGGAGGTCTCCACCGACAAGGTCGACGCCGAGGTGCCGGCTCCGCTGGCGGGCACGGTCGTCGAGCTGCTGGTCGAACCGGACTCGACGGTGTCCGTGGGCGCCGTTCTGTGCCGCATCGAGGCCGGCGCCACAGCGGCCAAGACGGACGGGGGGCCAGTGCAGCCCGCGGCCGAAGCCACGGGAGTCAAGACGGAGGCCGACGCCCCCGGGATCGAGGACAACGGCGACGTGAACGCCACGCCGGTCGCAGCACGCATGGCCGCAGAGCACGGGGTCGACCTGAGCGCGCTGAGCGGCACCGGCCCGCGCGCGAAGGTCACCAAGGAGGACGTCCGCAACGCCATCGAGGGCAACGGGTCTGCCGCGGTGGCCCCCGGCCCTCGCGTCGAAACCGAGACTCAGGCCATCCGCGGCCCGGCGGCCACGCTCGTGCGCTTCATGAACGAGAGCCGTTCGATCCCGACGGCCACCAGCTTCCGCACCCTCCCGGTCACCACGCTGGACTCCCGCCGTCGCGCGCTGAAGAACGCGGGGCGCAGGCTCTCCTTCACCCACCTGATCGCCTGGGCGATCGTCAAGGCCGCCGAGGACTGGCCGGTGATGGGCCACTCCTACGCCGAGGCCGACGGCAAGCCACAGCGCGTGACCGCGGGCTCGGTCTCGCTCGGGCTGGCCGTGGACGTGGAGCGAAGGGACGGCACCCGCTCGCTGGTCGTGCCGGTGCTCCACCACGCCGGCGGCTTCACCTTCGCCGACTTCGTCGCCCGCTACGACGAGCTGGTGGCCGGCGCCCGAGACAACACCTTGGACCCCGGCGCCTACCAGGGCGCCGACATCACCCTGACCAACCCCGGCGGCCTCGGCACCGTGGCATCGGTGCCGCGGCTGATGCCCGGTCAGGGCACGATCGTGGCCACCGGCTCGATCGGCTACCCGCCCGGCCTCGCCAACGTCGACCCGGCCCGACTGAACGAGCTGGGCGTGGACAAGGTCATGACCATGACCTCCACCTACGACCACCGGGTCATCCAGGGCGCGGAGTCGGGCTCGTTCCTGCGCCGGGTGGACCAGCTGCTTCAGGGCGAGGACGGCTTCTACGACGGCGTGGTGGAGAGCCTCGGGGTCTCGCTCGAGGCCCCCGAGGAGACGGCCGCCCCGGCGACGGCCGCCGAGCCGGTGCCCGCCGCCGCGGCCAGCACGGTGCCCAGCGAGGCTCTCCTTCAAGCCGTGCAGGCCGCCACCTCGGTGGTCAAGGCCCACCGCACCCACGGCCACCTGGCCGCGAGGCTGGACCCGCTGGGCTCGACGCCGCGCGGGGACCCCGCGCTCGACCCGGAATCGGTGAACCTGACCGCCGAGCAGATGCAGGCCATCCCCGCCGGCGTGCTGCGCGTGGCGGTGCCCGGGGAGACCTTCGCCGACGCCCTTCCCCACCTCAGCGAGACCTACTGCGGGACCATCGCCTACGAGGTCGAGCACATCTCAGGCCACAACCGGCGTGTCTGGCTGCGTCAGCAGATCGAGTCCGGAGAGCACCGCGAGCCGCTCAGCGCCGAGCACAAGCGCAGGCTGCTCAAGCGCCTCTCCGAGGTCGAGGCGCTGGAGACCTACCTGCACAAGGCCTTCCTGGGCAAGAAACAGTTCTCGATCGAGGGCCTCGACGCGCTGCTGCCGATGCTCGACGAGGCCATCGAGCTGGGGACCGAAGCCGGCGCACGTGACTTTGTGCTGGGCATGGCCCACCGCGGCCGGCTGAACGTCCAGGCCCACACGGTGGGCCTGCCCTACGCGCGGATCCTGGCCGAGTTCGAGGGCGAGCAGCGCCTGGAGGCCGACACCCAGCAGCCCGAGGGCGGCACCGGCGACGTCAAGTACCACTACGGGGCCTCGGGCACCTTCCGCACCCAGGGCGGGCGCGGCGTGACGGTCACGCTCTCCCACAACCCCAGCCACCTCGAGTTCATCGACCCGGTGATCGAAGGCCGCACACGGGCCGACCAGACCTCGCGCAGGGGCCGCGAGCCCAACCACGATCCCAGCGTGGTGGTGCCGGTGCTCATGCACGGCGACGCCGCTTTCCCCGGCCAGGGCGTGGTGGCCGAGACGCTGAACCTGCAGGCGCTGGAGGGCTACTCCACCGGCGGCACGGTGCACGTCATAACCAACAACCAGCTGGGCTTCACCACCGATCCCGACGAGAGCCGCTCCACCCGCTACGCCTCGGACCTGGCCAAGGGCTTCGACATCCCGATCATCCACGTGAACGCCGACGACGTGGAGGCCTGCATCGCGGCTATGCGCCTGGCGATGGCGTTCCGCAAGGAGTTCGGCCGCGACGCCCTGATCGACCTCATCGGCTACCGCCGCTACGGCCACAACGAGACCGACGAGCCGGCCTACACGCAGCCGGCCATGTACGAGGCGATCAAGGCCCACCCACCGGTGCGGAAGATCTACGCCGACCGCCTGGTGGCCGAGGGCGTGGTGACTCAGGACGAGGCCCGGACGATGCTCGACGACGCCACCACCAAGCTCTCGGAGGCCCACGACGAGCTCAAGGAGTCGATGGGCGGCGACGCCCGACACCAGACGGGCGAGCACGAGATCGACCGCACGATGAGCCGCGAGCCGCGCACCACGGTGCCCGCCGACACGCTGCGCTCGCTCAACGAGCAGCTGCTGCGCGTGCCCAACGGCTTCGCGGTGCACCGCAAGCTCGGCCCCCAGCTGGAGAAGCGACGCAAGACGATGGGCGACGAGGGCGGCATCGACTGGGCGCAGGCGGAGGCGCTCTCCTTCGCCTCGCTGCTGGCACTCGGCGTGCCGGCCCGGCTGACCGGCCAGGACACCGAGCGCGGCACGTTCTCCCACCGCCACCTCGTGCTGCACGACGCCAAGACCGGCGAGCGCCACGTGCCGATCCAGAGCCTGCGCGACGCCCACGCACCCTTCGAGCTGCACAACAGTCCGCTCTCCGAGCAGGCCTGCCTGGGCTTCGAGTACGGCTACTCGGTACAGGCCACCGAGGCCCTGGTGCTCTGGGAGGCGCAGTTCGGCGACTTCGTGAACGGGGCGCAGGTGATCATCGACCAGTTCCTGGTCTCCGGCCTGGCCAAGTGGGGCCAGACCTCACGCCTGACGTTGTTGCTGCCCCACGGCTACGAGGGCTCGGGGCCCGAGCATTCCAGCGGGAGGCTGGAGCGCTTCCTGCAGCTCGCGGCCGAGGGCAACATCCGTGTGGCCAACCCCACGACGCCCGCGCAGTACTTCCACCTGCTGCGCCGCCAGGCGCTGGTGGGCAAGGCGCGGCCCCTCGTGGTGATGACGCCCAAGAGCCTGCTGCGACTGCCCGCCGCCACTTCGCGCCTGGAGGAGCTCAGCGAAGGCGCCTTCCAGCGTGTGATCGGTGACCCCGGGGCCGACCCCGAGAAGGTCACGAAGCTCGTGCTGTGCTCGGGCAAGGTCTTCTACGACATCGACGGCTACGACGAGCGCGAGGCCGTCGAGCACATCGTCGTCGCGCGCGTGGAGCAGCTGTACCCCTTCCCCGAGGCGGACATCGGCGAGCTCATGCAGAGCCTGCCCAACCTCGAGCGCGTGGTCTGGGTGCAGGAGGAGCCGCGCAACATGGGCGCGCGCGCCTTCATGCGGCGCAAGATGGCCGAGATCCTGCCCGCCCACCTCTCCTACAACTACGTGGGCCGCCAACTGCGCGCGTCGCCCGGCGAGGGCTACGCCGCGGCCCACAAGCGCGAGCAGGCACGCATCGTGCGCGTGGCGCTGGACCTCGAGGACGACCGGCTGGACCCGGACCTCTCGGCCCAGCGGCAGTGGCTGGGCCCGTAGA
>JALZII010000276.1 GCA_030860365.1 Actinomycetota bacterium | reverse complement strand
TCAGCTTCTGCGTCTCGGCCTCGGTGAGCTTGAAGACGGGGATGCCGGTCCACATCGAGACGATGTCGGCGATCTCCTCCTCGGCGATCTCCGGGCGCTCGCCGGACTCGCCCGAGCGCCACTGCTCTTCGAGGTCGCGCTTCTTGTTGGTCAGCTGGCGCTCGGCGTCGCGCAGGTTCGCCGCCTTCTCGAACTCCTGCGCCTCGATCGCCGCCTCCTTGTCGCGCCGCGTGCTCTCGATCTCCTCCTCGAGGTCGCGGTAGACGGGTGGGGCGGTCATCGACTTGATGCGTGCCCGGGAGGCGGCCTCGTCGATGAGGTCGATGGCCTTGTCGGGCAGGAAGCGGTCAGAGATGTAGCGGTCGGCCAGCTCGGCGGCGGACTCCAGCGCCTCGTCGGTGATGCCAACGCGGTGGTGGGCCTCGTAGCGGTCGCGCAGGCCCTTGAGGATCTGCACGGTCTCTTCCTTGGACGGCTGGTCCACCCGTATCTGCTGGAAGCGGCGCTCCAGCGCCGAGTCGCGCTCGAGGTACTTGCGGTACTCGTCGAGCGTGGTGGCGCCGATGGTCTGCAGCTCCCCGCGGGCCAGCGCGGGCTTGAGGATCGAGGCCGCGTCGATCGCACCCTCGGCGGCGCCGGCGCCGACGAGGTTGTGCAACTCGTCGATGAACAGGATGATGTCGCCGCGCTGGGTGATCTCCTTCATCACCTTCTTCAGGCGCTCCTCAAATTCTCCCCGGTACTTCGAGCCGGCCACCAGCGCGGCCAGATCGAGCGTGTAGATCTGCTTGTTCTTGAGCAGTTCGGGCACGTCGCCGGCGGTGATGCGTGAGGCCAGACCCTCGACAACGGCGGTCTTGCCCACTCCGGGCTCACCGATCAGGACCGGGTTGTTCTTCGTGCGCCGCGAGAGGATCTGCATGATCCGCTCGATCTCGGTCTCGCGCCCCACGACCGGGTCGAGCTTGGCCTCGGCGGCCAGCTTGGTGAGGTTGCGGCCGAACTGGTCGAGCAGCTTCGAGGACTTCTTGCCCTCGCCCTGCTGACCCTGACCGGCGCCCTGACGGCGGCCGCCGGGGCCCGACAGCATGCGGATGACCTCGTTGCGGATCTTCTCGGAGTCCGCGTCGAAGTCGAGCAGGATGCGGGCGGCGACGCCCTCGTTCTCGCGCACCAGGCCGAGCAGGATGTGCTCGGTGCCGATGTAGTTGTGCCCGAGCGACAGCGCCTCGCGCAGCGCGAGCTCCAGCACCTTCTTGGCCCGCGGGGTGAACGGGATCTGGCCCGAGGTGACCTCCTCGCCCGAGCCGACGATGCGCACGACCTGGGCCCGCACGCGCTCAACGGTGATGTCCAGCGACTCGAGGACGCGGGCGGCGAGGCCCTCCTCCTCTCGCAGCAGGCCGAGCAGGATGTGCTCCGTCCCGATGTAGTTGTGCTTGAGGATCCGGGCCTCCTCTTGAGCGAGGACGACCACCTGGCGGGCGCGTTCGGTGAAGCGCTCAAACACTGAAAGATCCTGTCGGTCGGGTAAGTCGGGGACGGGTCCCGTGATGCCTCTCTACCCAGTCAGTCGGCATTTTCGCCACCCGAGATGAATGTCCTGGCCAGGCCCGCGCCGTGACGCCGAGTCTACCAATGGGTCCCCCCGAGCTTTCCCGTTGCGGAGGCCGCAAACAGGGGGCTTAGCGCAGGAGCGCAGGCCGAGCGTCGGTCGGCCGAGCACCGCACGCTCGTGCGTCTAGCGCAGGAGCGCAGGCCGAGCGTCGGTCGGCCGAGCACCGCACGCTCGTGGGGTCTAGCGCATGGCGGGAAAGAGCACCACCTCGCGGATCGAGTCGCGCCCGCTCAGCAGCATCACCAGACGGTCGACGCCGATGCCGATGCCCCCGGTGGGAGGCATGCCGTGCTCCAGCGCACGCACGAAGTCCTCGTCGTACGGTTGAGTCTCCTCATCGCCCTTGGCCCCGGCGGCTCTCTGGGCCTCGAATCGGGCGCGCTGCTCGTCGGGATCGTTCAGCTCGCTGAAGGCATTGGCGAACTCGATGCCGCCGGCAAAGCACTCGAAACGTTCTACCAGCCCCCGCTCGGAGCGGTGGTCCTTGGCGAAGGGGGAGAGCTCCTTGGGGTAGTCGACCACGAAGGTCGGCGGGGTCAGGGTGGGCTCGACGTGCTTGGAGAGCAGCTCGTCCACCCGGCTGGCCCAACTGCCCTGGCCCGGCAGCTCGTCGCTCGCGATGTCGAGCCCGGCCTGCTCGCGGATCGCCTCGTGCAGGCTGACCCTGCGCCATGGGGTCGAGAAGTCGATCTCGCCCCCGTAGCCGACCTCTTCGGCCACGAAGGAGACCAGCTCTTCGAGCTCGGCCGCGATCCGCTCGTAGTCGGCGTAGGCCTCGTACCACTCGAGCATCGTGAACTCGGGGTTGTGCTTGTGGGAGATTCCCTCGTTGCGGAAGTCCTTGCCGATCTCGTACACGCGCTCGAGGCCACCCACGATCAATCGCTTGAGGTACAGCTCGTCGGCGATGCGCAGGTAGAGGTCGCGGGCGAGCGCGTTGTGGTGAGTGACGAAGGGCCGGGCCAGCGCCCCGCCGTAGAGCGACTGGAGAATCGGCGTCTCCACCTCGAGGAAGCCACGCTCGTCGAGCCACTGCCTGATCGCGGACACCACGCGCGAGCGCAGGATGAACAGGTCGCGGCTCTCCTCGTTGGCGATGAGGTCCAGCTCACGATGGCGGTACCTGGTCTCGACGTCCTCCAGGCCGTGAAACTTCTCGGGGGGAGCACGAAGGGACTTGGCCAGCAGCGTCCACTCGGTGGCACGCAGCGACAGCTCGCCCCGGCGTGACTTGAATGCCGTGCCGTCCACGCCGACCAGATCGCCGAGGTCGCAGTCGATCAGCCGCTCGAAGGACTCCTCGCCGAGCACGTCACGCTTGGCGTGGACCTGGAGGCGACCGGAACGATCGACGAGGTCGAGGAAGGCGGCGCCCCCGTGTCCCCGCCGGGCGGCCAAGCGGCCGGCGATGCGGTAGACGGAGTCGGTCTCTTCGCCGTCGGCCAGGTCGGCGTGCGCCTCGTGCACCGAGGCCGCGGGCACCACGCCTTCGTACACATGGGGAAAGGGCTCGACCCCCTGCTCGCGCAGGCGTCCGAGCTTGCTGCGGCGGTCATCGTTCAAGGGCGCGGAAACCCTACGCGAGCGTCAGGCGGGCTGTGCGACGGCTAGTCCGAGAGCCGCCGCGGCATCTGCCATGCGCCGGTCGTAGGTGACAACTTCCCTCAGCTCGCTTGCCAGCGAAGCCGCCGCAGCTACATGGATTGCATCCAGGGCGCGTACGGCGGGGTCCTCGAGATCGGCCGCCGCCTTGAGAAGCGCTTCGTTGAGCGGAACCACGTTGAGCCCCTGCAGCATTTGCCTGGCTGAGCCGACCTCGGCCGGCGCGAGCTGGCGGACCGCCCGGACGACCTCGACCGAAGCCAGCGCGCTCGAGACCATTCGGTTGCGATCACGGACGTGAGCCAGCAGGGCCGGTGTCTCCGGCTCCCGCACGACGAACTTGACGAGCGCCGACGAATCGAGGTAGGTGGCGCCTTCAGCGCTCATCGGCGCGCAGCTCTTCCAGGATCTCACTGGGAAGAGGGGCGCCGGGCTCAGGCTCGATCGGATCGATGGCGTCCAGGAAGTTGCCGGCGCCTGGGATGATCCGGCCCTCGGCCACCAACCGGTCCCAAGTGCTCTCTTGGGGAACCGGCACCAACCGCGCGACCGGCTCCCCACGGTCGGTCACCTCCACCGTTTCGCCGCGCTTGACCTCACGCAGGTACTTGCTCGCGTTCTGGCGAAGCTCTCGAACTCCGATCGAGCGCATGAGCTACTCGTAGCACATCATCGCCAGCCGGTGCCGGGGCGCGACTACCGCCGGGAGGCCTTACGGGTCGCTAGGCGGCTTCGATCTTCGTGATCTTCAGCTGGCGGACGGGGCCGCGCGGGACCGACACCTTCACGGTCTCGCCGCGCTTGTGGCCGATCAGGGCCTTGCCCACCGGCGACTCGTTGGAGAGCTTGTGGTCAGAGGGGTCGGCCTCGGAGGAGCCGACGATCCGGTACTTCACCGACTTGTCGGTCTTCTGGTCCTTGACGTGCACGGTGGAGCCCACGCTCACGACGTCCGTGGACACATCCTCCTGGTTGATGATCTGGGCGCTGCGCAGGCGCTCCTCGATCTCGGCGATCTGCCTCTCGAGCATCATCTGCTCGTTCTTGGCGTCGTCGTACTCCGAGTTCTCGGAGATGTCGCCGAACTCCCGGGCCTCCTTGATGCGCTCGGCCACCTCGCGGCGGCGGACGGTGGAGAGCGTCTCGAGCTTGGCCTTCAGCTCCTCCAGCCCCTCGGGCGTCAGTACGGTCTCACGGGGCATAGAAGGCGGAGGAGGATAGCAACGGCCCTCAGGCCGCCTGGGCGGCCGTGCAAGCCTGGATCAGGCCCCTCGCCTCAGCTGTCGTAGGCGCGGTCACCAGCCGTTGAGTGACCTCTTTGGGCAGGCCCAAGCGGTCTGCGTACCAGGGGTAGAACTTGCGCAGGTAGCGGCCTGCGCGCTCGGCCCCGAGGTGTTCCTCGGCGCGCTCGATCACCCACTCCAGCTCGGCGATCACCTCGTCCGCGGAGGGCTCGCCCTCGCGCAGCCCCAGCAGGCGCTCGAAGCGCCACGGGTTGCCCAGCGAGCCGCGGGCCAGCATGACCGCCTCGGCTCCGCTTCGCTCCAGCGCCTCCGCCACCCGCTCGTCGGAGAGCAGCCCACCCGAGACGATCACCGGCACCTCCAGCGCCTCCACCAGCTCAGCCGCCAGGCTGTAGTCGGGCTTGCCCTTGTGCTTCTGCGAGGCGTGACGCGGGTGGAAGGCGATGCCCGCCACGCCGGCCTCGTGGACCAGACGGGGGGCCAGCTCGAGACCCTCGCGGTCGCCGGGGCGCTGACCGGGGCGGAGCTTCACCGTGACCGGCAGACCACTGCCCTCCGCGGCCGCACTGGCGATGGCCACCGCGCGGTCGGGATCCTCCAGCAGCGCGGCGCCGGCGCCCGACTTGCAGACCTTGCGCACCGGGCAGCCCATGTTGAGGTCGATCAGATCGGCGCCGGCCTCGGCCACGATCCGGCCCGCCTCGCGCATGACGTCGGCGTCGTGGCCGAAGAGCTGCATCGAGACCGGATGCTCCTCGGGGTCGATCCGAAGGAACTCGCGCCGGGTACGCTCGTTGCCGTACGCCAGCCCGAAGCTCGAGACCATCTCCGAGACCGTGAGCCCTGCGCCGTGGCGACGGGCCTGCAGCCGCACGAACCAGTTGCCGATGCCCGCGAGGGGAGCGAGCACCAGCCGGTTGGAGAGCTCAAGGCCGCCGAGCCGCCAGGAGTCGGTGAGCGAGGTCATCCCCTCAGACGGTACTTCGCGCCCGGCACCCTCCACGCTGCTCAGGCACGGTTGCGCTCCCAGATGAGCCGGAGGCCTTCCAGCGTCAGCAGGTCGTCGGTCTCGTCGACCTGCTTGCAGCACGGCACGATCACGTGGGCAAAGCCTCCGGTGGCGATCGCCGGCGCCTCCTCTCCCATCTCCTCGCGCAGCCGCGAAACGATGCCGTCCACCGAGCCGGCGTAGCCGAAGATCACGCCCGATTGGATGGCGTGGCGCGTGCCCTTGCCGATGACGGTGCGCGGTGCCTCGAGGTCTACGCGCGGGAGTCGCGCGGCCCGCTGGGAGAGCGCCTCCAAGGAGATCTCGATCCCCGGCGAGATCACTCCGCCGAGGTACTCGCCCTCAGCCGAGACCACGTCGTAGTTGAGCGCGGTGCCGAAGTCGACCGCGATGCAGGGGCCGCCGAAGCGGTCGTAGGCGGCCACCGCGTTGGCCAAGCGGTCGGGCCCGAGCTCCTGCGGATTGTCGATGCGGATGGCCATGCCGGTCCGCAGCCACGGGCCAAGCAGAGCGCCCGCGCCTTCGAGATAACGCTGAATCAGCTGCTCGTATTCCTGAGCGAGCGTGGGAACGACCGAAGAGACGATGGTCGCCCCCACATCGGCGAATCCGGCTCCCCGCAGCCTCAACAGCGCTGCGACCTCGATGGCCAGCTGGTCTGCGGTGGCGTTGCGCGCGGTGGCAAAGCGCCAATGCTCCACCAGGTCCGGGCCCTCGTAGAGGCCCACGTGTGTCTGGGTGTTGCCTACGTCGACGGCGAGCAGCACGGCCGCCCGATCCCTAGCGCCGGAGCGCAGGCCGGGCGTTGGCCGGCCGAGCACCGCCGCTCGATCCCATCACAGCTCGCCGACGCGCTCGACGCGCTGCTCGCCGAGCGCCGTCATGACCTCGAGCAGGGGCTCGAGCACAAAGCGCCGCGCCCCGAGCTCGGGATGGGGCAGCGTCATCCGTTCGGTCTGAAGCGTTGTCTTTTCGAGCAGCAGCACGTCGACGTCGATCGGGCGCGGCCCATGCCGCGTGGCGCCTGGTGTGCGTCCGAGCCCACGCTCGACCTCCTTGCAGAGGTCGAGCAGCTCGAGCGGCCCCAGCTCCGTCTCGATCGCGAGCACAGCGTTCAGGAAGTCCGGCTGGTCGTGCACCTCGCCCTGGGGCGCCGTCTCGTAGATCGACGAGGCGCCGACCACCTCCAAGCGCTCGGCGAGGCACTCCCGAGCGGCGCGCAGGTTGGCCAGCCGGTCTCCCTCGTTTGACCCGAGGCCCAGGTAGCCCCTCACCTCGAGGCGGTCTTGCCCAGGTCGTCCACCAGCCGCAGCAGCTCGAGTGGGCTAAAGGGCTTGGTGAGAAAGAGGTCGGCACCGGCGGCCTCGCTTTCGCGCTCGGCCTCGTCGCGGGCCGCCGCAGTGAGCATCACGATCGTGGCGTCCTCCCCGGCCGGCTCGGCGCGCAGGCGCCGACACGCTTCGGTGCCGTCGAGCACGGGCATGTCGATGTCGAGGAAGACGATCGAGGGCTCCACCGCCCGGGCCATCTCCAGTGCCTCCTCCCCGT
>JALZII010000262.1 GCA_030860365.1 Actinomycetota bacterium | reverse complement strand
GTCTCGCTTCGTTCCGCACGTGATCGCGGACTGAGCCCAACGAGAGGAGCGCAAGTGGAAGATTCGAACATCGAGCTGGTGGGGCAGGTGCTGGCCTACTCCGGCGTCGGTCTGGCCATCCTGATCGCGGGCTTCTTCGTGATCGACGCCCTGACGCCGGGCAAGCTCGGCGAGCAGGTGGTGGACGGCAACCCCAACGCAGCCGTCCTGACCGGAGCCACGGTCGTCTCGCTGGGGCTAGTGCTGTGGTTCGCCATCTACTTCACGGGCGCAGGCTGGGACGGCCTCGACGAGGTGCTGATCTTCGGCCTGGTGGGCGTGGCGCTCCAGGGGATCGGCTTCTTCGTACTCGACCTGATAACGCCCGGCAAGCTCGGCGACGAGCTCATGCAGGCCACCTACCACCGGGGCACCACGGTCTCTGCGTCGATTCAGTTTGCGGTCGCGCTGATCGTGAGCGCGTCGTTGACGTAGCCGAATCCGACAAAGGCCGCCCTCATCCGCGCGGATGAGGGCGTGCTGCCCCGGCGAATGGGGTCTGCCACTCATTCCGCCGGGACGAGCACGGCGGCATCCTTGGGGGATGGTCGCGAGACACAGGTCGGCTGGGCATTGGGGATCGAAGGCCTAGATGGCCCTCGAGCTGATCGCGGCCATCGCACTCGTCGGCGCGAACGGCTTCTTCGTCGCGACCGAGTTCGCGATCGCCCGCCTCAGACCCACCCAGGTCGACGGGTTCGAGCGTGAGGGCAGGCCGGGGGCGAAGTCGGTCCGTCACGCGGTCGACCACATCGACGCCTACCTCGCGGCCTGCCAGCTGGGTATCACCCTCGCGAGCATCGGCCTCGGCGTCGCCGGCAAGCCGGCCTTCGAGAAGCTGCTCGATCCCCTCGTCGGCGAGGTCGCGGTGTTCGGCGCCGTGCTCCTGTCGGCGGCGTTGGCCTTTGGGATCATCACCCTGCTGCATGTGGTGGTGGGGGAGCTCGCGCCGAAGAGCCTGGCGATCGCGCGCACGAGCCGCACGGTGCTGTGGGTCGCGCCGCCGATGCGGCTGTTCTATCTGGCCACCAAGCCGCTCGTCGATCTCTTCAACGCGATGGGCAACCTGCTGCTGAAGCCGTTCGGCATCCCGCCGGCGAGCGAGGCTGGGCACGCGCCGCACAGCGAGGACGAGCTGCGCTCGCTGCTGCGCCAGAGCTCCGCAGAGGGGCTCATCGCCGCTCAGGAGCGGGAGTTCACCGAGAACGTGTTCGCATTTGGCGATCACCGGGCGCGGGAGGTGATGGTGCCGCGACCCGAGATCGACTTCGTCACCACCGCGGCGAGCGCATCCGACGTGGCCGCGCGCGCGACCGAAACCGGCCACACGCGGCTGCCGCTGTGCGAGCCGGACGCCGGCCTCGACGCGCCGGTTGGGGTCATCAACGTCAAGGATCTGCTCCCGGCACAGGTCGATGGTCGGAAGATCGAGCTGTCCGAGATCGCCCGCCCGCTGGCCCAGGTGCCCGAGTCGATAAGGCTCGACGAGCTGCTGAGAGAGCTGCGCCGCACACGCCAGCACGTGGCCCTCGTGATGGACGAGCACGGGACGGTCACCGGGCTCGTCACAATCGAGGATCTCCTCGAGGAGCTGGTCGGAGCGATCGAGGACGAGTTCGACCCCGAGGAGGCTCGGCATGTCCGGCGCGAGGATGGGACGGTGATCGTCGACGGCGCCGCGCCGATCAGGCTGCTGTACCGCGAGCTCGGCCTGACGATCGACGACCCCCACGAGGCGACGATCGGGGGGCACCTGCTCGAGTTGCTCGGCCGCGTGCCGGAGACCGGCGAAAGGATCGAGCTCGACGGCTTCGTGGCCGAGGTCTCGGCTGTCGACGGCGGGCGGATCGCGACACTTCGCTTCCCACCGCAGCGAGCCGATGAGCCGCAACGGGTCGAGTAGCCGCAGAGCCCGAGCGCCTCTCGTCGCGCCCGAACCCGAGGACCCGAAGCCTCGCCGCTACACCCCGCTGCTGTGGCGCGTGTTCGCCACCAACGCCGCCGTGCTCACGGCGATGGCCGTGGCGACGGTCGTGGTTCAGTCGCCTGGGACGATCAGCCCGCCCGTAGTCGTCAGGGAGTTCCCGATCCTCACCGGCGCTCTGGTGGTGATGCTGGCGGTCAATCTCGTCCTGGTCCGGCGGACCGTCGCGCCGCTCGGACGGCTCATGGCCCTGATGCGACGGGTCGACCCCCTGAAACCGGGCCAGCGCGTCGTGCTCGAAGGGAGAAGCTCCGAGGCGACCGAGTTCGCCGAGAGCTTCAACGAGATGCTCGAGCGGCTCGAGTCCGAGCGTGAGGAGAGCACGCGCAGAGTGCTCGCCGCCCAGGAGTCCGAGCGCCTGCGGGTCGCCCAGGAGCTGCACGACGAGATCGGCCAGGGCCTGACCGCCGCCCTGCTGCAGCTCGGGGCGACCCTGAGGCGCGCACCCCCCGACGTCCGGGAGCAGCTCGAGGAGGCTCAGGAGACCGTCCGCTCGAACCTCGACGAGGTTCGCCGCATCGCTGGGGGCCTGCGCCCCGACGCGCTCGACGACCTCGGTCTCGTGAGCGCACTGAGTGGCTTCAGCGGGCGGCTTGCCAATCAGGCGGGCCTGCGCATCTTCCGGACGTTCGAGCGAGATCTCCCACGGCTCACCTACGAGCAGGAGCTTGTGGTCTACCGCGTCGCCCAGGAGGCCCTCACCAACGTCGTTCGGCACGCGGCGGCCAGCCAGGCCGAGCTCTCGCTGGCGGGGAGCTCGGACCGGATCACGCTGCGCGTGGCCGACGACGGCCGTGGGGTTGACGGCGCGGCGACCCTCGGCGGAGGCATCCGGGGTATGCACGAGCGGGCGCTGTTGATCGACGCGGATCTGACCGTCGAGGGACGACCGGACGGCGGCACGGAGGTCAAGCTCGACGTACCGGTCAGCGACGAAGAGCTGTAGTGCCGCTGAAGACCCACATCCTGCTCGCAGACGACCACACCGTGGTCAGGCGCGGGCTGCGACTCGTCCTCGACGCGGAACCTGACCTCGAGGTGGTCGCGGAGGTGGGCGACGGCGCGCAGGCGGTCGCGCGGGCGCTCGACCCCGATATCGACCTGGCCGTACTCGACATCACGATGCCGAGGCTGACAGGGCTCCAGGCCGCGCGCGAGCTTTCTCAGCGCAGGCCTGAGCTGCGCACCCTGATCCTCTCGATGCACGACAGCGAGCAGTACCTCTTCGAGGCGCTCCGCGCAGGGGCGTCCGGCTACGTGCTCAAGTCGGTCGCCGATCGCGACCTGATCGAGGCCTGCCGCGCGACGATGAGAGGGGAGCCGTTCCTCTATCCGGGGGCGGTCAAGGCCCTGATCCACGACTACCTCGAGCGGGTGGCCGACGGCGACACCATCCCCGAGGACCCGCTCACGCTGCGGGAGTCCGAGATCGTCAAGCTGATTGCGGAGGGCCACACGAGCAGGGAGATCGCCGCGACGCTCGTAATCAGCGAGAAGACCGTCGAACGACACCGTGCCAACGTCTTGGAGAAGCTCGACATGCGCGATCGTGTGGACCTGACCCGGTACGCGATCCGCCGCGGCCTGAGCGAGCCGTGACTGGTGGGCCCGCCCGTCCCAGGATGGGTGGTCGCCCCCATGGTGCCTCTATCGATGGGTCGCCATTGTTGGAGCTGTGGTCAGCGAGATTGACAGTGTGCGCAACAGAGAGTTCGCAGAGGGCGTCCGCGTGCTTCTTGTCGACGACCACCAGGCCGTGCGACAGGGGCTGCACGCCATGCTCGAAGTCGAACCGGGCCTCGAACCCGCCGCGTCTGCGGCGGGTTCGAGGGAGGCGCTGGCGCTCGCCGCCGACGTCGGCCCCGATGTCGTGCTCCTCGACTATCACCTTCCGGACGAAGACGGACTCTCGCTCTGCCTGCGCCTGAAGGCGTCCGAGGCGCCTCCGCGCGTGCTGATCTACTCGGCGTTCGCCGACGACATGCTGGGCCTGCTCGCCGCCGTGGCCGGCGCGGACGGCCTCGTCAGCAAGGGCGCCCTCGCCGAGGAGCTCTGCCATGCGCTGCGGGCAGTGGCCCGCGGCGAGTCGCTGCTCGGTCCGCCGTCACCGGCAACCATGGAGAGAGCGGCGTCCGCGCTCGACCCCGAGGACCTTCCGATCATCGGCATGCTGATCTACGGGACACCGCCCCCAGAGATCGCCGAGACCCTGGGCGTGGCCGACGCATGGCTGACCGCCAGGCGGTGGGCGATCCTAGAGCGGCTGACGGGTGGGGCCTCCCGCCGCTCGGGTCCCCGCCGAGCCACGGCCGCTGCCGTGGCGGGGACAAGCCTGTGATCGGCTTCATCGTCGCCGGTCTGATCATCGGCGCCCTTGCTCGGCTGGCCCTCCCGGGCCGTCAGCGAATCGGCCTCCCCCTGACCCTCCTACTCGGCGTACTCGGCTCGGTGATCGGCGGCACGGTTGCGAACCTGGTTGGCACCGGCGACGTCTTCGAGCTCAACATCTTCGGCTTCATCGTCGCCGTCGTCGCTTCAGTCGGCCTGCTGATGGCCGCCGAGCGCGCCGGCATCGGCAAGAGCGACGAGCGACCCCGCCTCGACCAGTAGCCCCTACCCGGGGTAGGAGGGTCACCTTTCCACACCCGGCTTGTCCCGAACGTTGCGGTGCCCACGCAGCGAGCCCGCATGGGCGCGTGCCTCGGGCTCGCGACGGACCTTAGCCAGGCTGGCGACCGTGGTGATCGTGAGTACCACCGCGATCACGATCAGCGAGGTGCCCGTAGAGATCTCGGGGATCGACTTCTCTTGGAGGTGGCCGAAGTGCAGGATGAGCTTGGCTCCGATGAAAGCAAGGATCAGCGCCAGGCCGGTGGAGAGGTACACGAGCCGGTCCAACAGCCCCGAGACGAGGAAGAACAGGGCTCTCAGCCCGAGCAGGGCGAAGGCGTTGGCGGCAAAGACGATGTAGGCCTCCTCGGTTACGCCGAACACCGCCGGGATCGAGTCGAGCGCGAACAGCAGGTCGGTGCTGCCGATCGCCACCAGCACCAGGAACAGCGGCGTGGCCACCCGCGCTCCCTCGACCTTCGTGAACAGGCTCCCGCCGTGGTACTGGTCGGTGAAGGGCAGCCGCTTGCGGGCCACCGCCACCAGGGCGTTGTCCTCGATCGACGGATCCTCCTCACGGTGGCGGAACAACTGGACGGCGGTGAAGATCAGCAGCAGCCCGAAGACCAGGAACATGAACGAGAAGGCCGACAGCAGCACGGCGCCGAGCGCGATGAAGATCGCCCGCAGGATCAGCGCGGCGAGGATGCCGAAGGTCAGCACCCGCTGCTGGTGCTCGACGGGCACCGCGAACGTGGTCATGATGATCACGAACACGAAGAGGTTGTCCACCGACAGGCTCTTCTCGACGATGTAGCCGGCGAAGTACTGCCCGCCGAAGTCCCAGCCGGCGATCACGCCGAAGACGACCCCGAAGGCGA
>JALZII010000258.1 GCA_030860365.1 Actinomycetota bacterium | reverse complement strand
GGCCAAGGCCCAGGCGGCCGAGGGACAGCCGGCGGCCCCGGCCCAACAGCGCGTCGCGCCCGAGCCCGTGCCCGAGCCCACGGAGGCCGGCCGCGGACGGCGCACCTTCGACCCTGACGAGGCGGGCTAGCCCCAGGTGGCCGACATCGCAGCCAAGGACGTCAAGGCCCTCCGCGACCGCACCGGGGCGGGGATGATGGATTGCAAGCAGGCGCTGCAGGAGGTCGGGGGCGACGTCGAACGGGCGGTCGAGGTGCTGCGCGTGAAAGGGCAGGCCAAGGCCGCCAAGCGGGGCGAGCGCGCGGTCAGCGAGGGCGTGGTCGAGGCCTACGTGCACGCCACGGGCAGGATCGGCGTGCTCGTGGAGGTGGACTGCGAGACAGACTTCGTGGCTCGCACGGACGGCTTCCGGGCCTTCGCGCGCGAGGTGGCCCTGCACGTGGCCGCCGCGGCGCCGCGCTTTGTCTCCGAGAGCGAGGTACCCGCCGAGGAGCGGGAGGCCGAGCTGCGCGTGCTGCGCGACCAGGCCGCCGCCGAGGGCAAGCCCGAGCAGGTCCAGGAGAAGATGGCCGAGGGACGCCTGCGCAAGTGGCTCGAGGCGAGCGTGCTGCTCAGCCAGCGCCACGTGAACGAGGACAAGCACGGCGGCAAGACCATCGAGGAGCTGCGCGCCGAGCTGGCGGCCAGCACCGGCGAGAACGTGGTGGTGCGCCGCTTCTCGCGCTTCGACGTGGGAGAGGACTGAGAACACGGGCGCCACGCCGTCATTTCGGCCTGTCCGCCAAGGCGCAGGTCACGCGCATGGCGCCTAGTCCCGTAGAGCCCGTCTTCAGCCGCATCCTGCTGAAGCTCTCGGGAGAGGCGCTGATGGGCGGCCTGGACTACGGCGCCGACCCCGATCGCATCGCGGCCATCGCCGGCCAGGTCAAGCACGTGGCCGACCGCGGGGTGGAGGTGGCCGTGGTGGTGGGCGGCGGCAACATCTACCGGGGGCTGGCCGGCGCGGCCGAGGGCATGGACCGCGCGACGGGCGACTACATGGGCATGCTCGCCACCGTGCTGAACGCGCTGGCACTGCAGGATGCTCTGGAGAAGGTGGGTGCCGTCACGCGCGTGCAGTCTGCGATCACGATCTCGGAGGTCGCCGAGCCCTACATCCGCCGCCGGGCCATGCGCCACCTCGAGCACGGGCGCGTGGTCATCTTCGCGGCAGGCACCGGCAACCCGTTCTTCACCACCGACACGGCCGCCGCCCTACGAGCGCTCGAGATGCGCGCGGAGGCCATCCTGATGGCCAAGAACGGTGTCGAGGGGGTGATGGACGCCGACCCCAAGGCCGACCCCGGCGCTCGCTTGATCGCCGAGATAAGCCACCGCGAGGCACTCGAGCGTGACCTGCGAGTGATGGACTCGACCGCCTTGTCCCTGTGCATGGACAACAAGCTGCCGATCCACGTCTTCAACACCGACGACGAGGGCAACATCGACCGGATAGTGTGCGGCGAGAGGGTGGGGACGGTGGTATCGACCCAATGAGCGACGGTGTGCTCAGCGAGTTCATCGACGACGCGGCCGAGCGGATGGCCAAGTCCGTCGAGTCCACGCGCGGTGAGTTCACCAGCGTGCGCACCGGGCGCGCGACGCCGCATCTGCTCGACCGTGTGAACGTCGACTACTACGGCACGTTCACGCCGCTGCGCCAGCTCGCCCAGGTCTCCGCCTCAGAGGCGCGGCTGCTCACCGTCACGCCCTTCGACCCCGGCTCGATCAGGGCCATCGAGAAGGCGATCATCGAGTCCGACGTGGGCCTCACGCCCTCCAACGACGGCAACGTGGTGCGCCTTACCATCCCCGAGCTCACCGAGGAGCGGCGCCGCGACCTGGTCAAGGTGGCCCACAGCATCGCCGAGCAGGGCCGCGTCGCCGTGCGCAACGTCCGCCGCGACACGATGCACGACCTGCGCGAGCTCAAGAGCGAGGGCGAGGTCGGCTCCGACGACGAGCACCGTGCCGAGGACGAGCTGCAGAAGCTCACCGACGCCCACGTGGCGGAGATCGACCAGGCTCTCGCGGGCAAAGAGGCAGAGATCCTCGAGGTCTGATGGCCGCCGAGGGGGCGGCCCGCTACGTCGCGATAATCACCGACGGCAACGGCCGCTGGGCCAAGGAGCGGGGCCTGCCGCCCGTGGCCGGGCACCAGGCGGGTGCGGACACGGTGAAGGCGCGGCTCTCCGACGCCGGGGAGTTCGGCATCAAGGAGCTCAGCGTCTACTCCTTTTCGACCGAGAACTGGTCGCGTCCGCAGGAGGAGGTCGACGGGCTGATGGCGATGTTCGCCGAGCGCATCGACTGGGAGACGCCCGAGCTCGACGGATGGGGTGTCCGCATACGCTTCATCGGCCGCCGCGAAGGCGTGTCGGAGGAGCTGCGCGAGCGCATGGACTGGGCGGAGCGCACGACCGCCGCCAACGAGCGCATCACCCTGTTCGTCGCCTTCAACTACGGGGCGCGGGCGGAGATCGTGGACGCCGCACGCACCTTCACCGGCGAGACCGAGGAGGAGTTTCGCCGCCACCTCTACGCGCCCGAGATGCACGACCCCGACCTGCTCATCCGCACCAGCGGCGAGCAGCGGGTCTCCAACTACCTGCTGTGGCAGGTGGCCTACTCAGAGCTCGTGTTCTCCGATGTCCTGTGGCCGGACTTCTCGCGTGAGGCCTTCGGTGCGGCGCTGGAGGAGTACGCCTCGCGTGCCCGGCGCTTCGGGGGGCGCTGA
>JALZII010000253.1 GCA_030860365.1 Actinomycetota bacterium | reverse complement strand
GCCCTCGACCCACGTCTCCGACGGCGCGTCGAGGGCGAGCTGGTGCTCGGCGGCCAGGGGCGCAGCCTCGGCCGCGGCCTCGCGAGCCACCGCGGAGAGGTCCACGGGCCGGCGCGCCACCTGGCGCCCGGCATCGGCACGGGCCAGCAGCAGGAGGTCGGCCACCAGCCGGCGCATGCGCCGCGAGGAGCGCAGTGCCGAGGCCGCGATATCGCCCTGCTCGCCGCGCAGCTCTGCCTCGAGCAGCTCCAGGTTGGCCAGGATGCTGGTGAGCGGCGTGCGCAGCTCGTGCGAGGCATCGGCCACGAACTCGCGCTGGCGGGCGAGCGCGGACTCGGTCTCGGTGCGCGCGGCGCCCAGCTCGGCGAGCATGTCCTCGAGGGTGTGGGCGAGCTCGGCCACCTCGTCGTTGGCCTCGGGCTTGGGCAGGGTGGTCGAGGGGTCGCGCGTCCGGGCCACCTCCCGCGCCGCGCCGGTCAGGCGTGTGACCGGCCGCATCGCCCGTCGGGCCACGGCGAGTCCGGCCAGGAAGGCGAGCGCGGTGCCACCGAGCACGCCGAAGCCCAGGAAGGCCTTGAGCCGCGCCACCGTGGCGTTCAACCCGCCGCGCGGGCGCGCGTACTGAACGAATCCCACCGGCTCCGCGAAGCCCTGGGGCGGGGACTGGAAGCCCGACGGGCCCACGTTGCCCACCAGCAGGGGACGCGAGGCCACGCGGTACTGGCCCACGTCGCGCAGGTCCTCGGTCGGCGCCCCAAGGTCCTCGGTCTCGAGCGGGGATGCCCCGATCACCTGGCCCGACCGGTTCAGCACCCGGATCTGGGCCCCACCCGCGGAGGCCGCCGAGAGCAGGTCCGGAGGCACGGTCGGCTCGGGGCGCAGGCGGATGCGGTCGGCCAGGCTGGTGGTGGCCGAGCCCAGCTCGGAGTCGAAGCTCGAGTGCAGCCGCCGCACGGTGAACGTGCCCACCACCACTGCGAAGAGCAGCAGGATGACGAAAGTCAGGGCCGCCGAGACCACGGCCAGCTTCATCCGGACCGGGAGCCGCAGGCGCGCCTGGGAAAGCAGGTTCACGAGGGCCTCAGCACATAGCCCGCGCCGCGCACGGTGTGCAGGACCCGGGGCTCGCCGCCGTCCTCGAGCTTGCGGCGCAGGTTGGACACGAAGACATCGACGGTGTTGGTCTCGGCGTAGGGGTGGTAGTCCCACACCTCGTCGAGGAGGTTCTGCCGCGAGACCACCAGGCGCTCGTTTCGCACCATGTGCTCGAGCAGCTCGAACTCGCGGCTGGTGAGGTCGAGCGCGCGGTCGGCGCGGAAGACCTCGCGCGTGGCCGGGTTGAGGCGGATGTCGCCGCTGGTGAGAAAGGCGCTGCCCCGGGGCGGGCGGCGACGCAGCAGGGCGCGCAGGCGCGCGAGCAGCTCCTCGCGCTCGAAGGGCTTGACCAGGTAGTCGTCGGCGCCGGAGTCGAGGCCCTCGACGCGCGAGTCGACCCCCTCCCGGGCGGTCAGGATGAGAATCGGCACGTCGCCGTCCGAGCGCAGGCGCCGGCAGACCTCCACGCCGTCGACGCCGGGTAGGCCGAGGTCCAGCACCACGGCGTCGGGCTCGAAGACCGAGGCTTCGTCGAGCGCGGCGTCGCCGTCGCCGGCGATCCGCACGTCGTAGCCCTCCATGCCCAGCAAGCGGCGCAGCACGCCGGCGATGTCGGCGTCGTCCTCGACCACCAGCACGCGTGGTTCGTCGGTCACACGGAGGCATGGTAGGGAGCCTCACGGGGTCGCGGCCGACGTGCAGGGGCGGGATGAGCGACGGGCGCAGGGGCGGGACGCCCGGCGTCGAAAGACGGTCTCTGAGCCGTGGCACACCGCAGGAGCACCCGAGGCAGGCGCCGTAGGAGGTCCTCTCGCAGGTCGGGTCCGTCGCTGCCCAAGCTCGAGCTTCCCCAGCTCGAGCAGCGCCACTACGACCTGATCGGCCTCGGCCTGGTGGCCTTCGCCGCCTTTTTTGCCTGCGTCTTCTACCTGGGCTGGGCCGGTGGCGAGGTGGGCGAGGCCATGGCCGATGGCTTCCTCGCCCTTTTCGGCGGCGCCGGATACCTCGTGCCGGTGGCGCTCTTCGGCACGGGGGCGGTGCTCGTGCTGCGGCCGATGCTCCCCGCGGTGCGGCCCTTCCGCACCGGGGCGCTCTGCCTGGCCGCCGCGCTCTGCCTCGGCCTGGCCGCCGGCTCGCTGGGTCTCGGGCCTGGTGACACCGCCCGCGCCGGCACGCTGGACAGCGAGTACCTGCGGACCCACGGCGGGCTGGTGGGGGAGGGTCTCTTCTACGTCACCCGCACCCTCTTCCAGGAGGTCGGGGCGCACCTCCTCTTCGGCTTCCTGGCACTGGCCGGGGTGCTGCTGCTCACAGGGGCCTCGGTCGCGGGCCTCGTCAAGGGCACCCGCGAGAGCGTGGCCTCCACCACGCGCCGCGTGCGCCAGTCCACCGGGGAGCTCGCGTCAGGGCTGCGCACCGAGCGGACCCGCCCCATCGCGCCGGAGCCCCAGGCGGAGATCGAGCCCGAGGAGGACGAAGGGCCCCCCGAGGTGGAGCCCGTGGTCCGGGCCACCCACGTGGAGGTCCCGAGCACGGAGGATGCCCCCGACGACTACGTCGCGCCCGAGGAGCCCCCAGACGGCTTCGACTTCGATGGCGAGCCCGAGGACGAGGCGCTCGAGCCCGACCCGCCCGAGCCGGAGAGCAGGCAGCCGGTCCAGGAGGAGCTCACCCCGATGGGCAAGCGCCGCTCACCGGTCACCGAGTCCGACGACCTCGCCTACCACCTGCCGCGCGATGGCTTCCTGACGCGCTCGGGCGCCGGCCCCAAGACCGACGTCAAGGGGATCGAGCGCGCCGGGCGCCAGGTGGTGGAGGCGCTGGCCCACTTCGCCGTCGAGGCCCAGGTCACCGGCACGGTGAGCGGCCCGCACGTGACGCGCTACGAGCTGCGGCTGGCGCCAGGGGTCAAGATGTCGAAGGTCGCGAACCTCAAGGACGACCTTGCCTACGCGATGGCCGCCGAGCACGTGCGCATCCTCGCCCCGATCCCGGGCAAGCAGGCGGTGGGCGTCGAGGTGCCCAACCGCGTGCGCAAGATGGTCCACCTGGGCGACGTGCTGCAGGAGGCGCCCGCGAAGTGGTCGCCGCTCACGGTGTGGCTGGGCAAGGACATCGGCGGCAAGTCGATCGGCACCGACCTGGCCAAGCAGCCCCACGTGCTGGTGGCGGGCACCACCGGGTCGGGCAAGTCGGGCTCGGTCAACGCGATGCTCTCGTCGATCCTGCTCCGCGCCACCCCCAACGAGGTGCGCCTGGTGCTGGTGGACCCCAAGCGCGTCGAGCTCAACCACTACGAGCACATCCCGCACCTGCTCACGCCGGTGATCACCAGCCCGCGCCTGGCCGCGAACGCCTTGGCCAACCTGATCAAGGAGATGGAGGAGCGCTACGACGTGATGAGCGCGGCGCGGACGCGCAACCTCGAGGAGCTCAATCGCGCGCGCGTACGCGACGGAGAGCGTCCGCTGCCCTACATCCTGTGCGTCATCGACGAGCTCGCCGACCTCATGATGATCGCCCCCGGCGAGGTGGAGGACTCGATCATTCGCCTGGCCCAGAAGTCGCGGGCGGTGGGAATCCACCTGCTCCTCGCCACACAGCGGCCGAGCGCCGACGTGATCACGGGGATGATCAAGGCCAACGTGCCCGCTCGCATAGCCTTCGCGGT
>JALZII010000236.1 GCA_030860365.1 Actinomycetota bacterium | reverse complement strand
CGCCAAGGGGAAGGCCAAAGTCCCTGTCCAGGGCTCAATCGAGGAGTACGAGTGAGAATCCGAAAGACAGCGAGCGCTTAGAGCGCGCTCGCGGTGGCCTGCTCGAGCTCGTCGAGGCGGTCGAGCTCGAGAGGGCCGTGGCCCGAGCCCCCACAGACCTCGAGCAGCATCTGCTCGTAGGCCGAGGCGACCGCGTCCCACGAGTATCGCTCGGCGCGCTCGAGCGCCTTGGCGCGGAAGTCCTCCACGGTCTCGGGGTCTCCGAGCAGGCCCTCGAGCTTTCGGGCCAGGTCGGGCACCCCCTCCTCGCCCGAGAAGTAGACGCCGGCGTCGCCCAACGTCTCGACGTTCGGACGGTAGTCGTTGACCAGCACGCAGTTGCCCGCGGCGAGCGCCTCGAGGATCACCGGGTGGGTGCCGCCCGCCTCGGTCGGGGCGCAGAAGAGGTAGGCGTTGCGCTGAAGCTCCCAGTAGCCCGGCCCGAACACGTCGCCGGGGAAGATCACCCGGGGGTCGCCGGCGCGGCGCACGCGGGTGATGTAGTCCGAGGCGTAGGGCGCGCCGCCCGCCACCACCAGCTTCATGCCCCGTGTCTTGGTCGACGGGATCCGGGCCCACGCCTCGACCAGCAGGTGGGGGTTGTTCTCGGGCTCGAGACGGCCCACGAAGAGCACGTAGCGCCGGGGCTCGAGCCCGAGCTTGGCCAGCGCGCCGCCCTCGGTGCACGGGGGCACCTCGGGCCCGTAGGGCACCACCCCGATCTCGCGTCCGTAGCGGCGCCGGTAGATCGCGGCCACGCCGTGAGAGTCGGTCATCGCCCGGGTGGCCATGCGGGCCGACATGCGCTCGGCCAAGCGCAGGTAGGCCTCGGCGAAACGGTTCCATTTGCAACGGTCGGATTCGAGGCCGTCGACGTTGATCACCGTGGGGATGCCGGCCATGCGGGTGATCAGGCACAGTGGGCTGTTGGCGGCGATGAAGAACAGCGCCACGTCCGGTCGGCGGCTTCCGGCGTGGATGCTCGACAGCAGCGTGTGGACGAAGGTGTCGAGGTACTTGTTGCGCACCGTGGGCAGGTGGACCAGCCGCGCACCCTTCCAGGTGCGGATCCCGCGCGAGGCCACGTGGGGGCGGCAGTACACGGTCACCCGGTGTCCGCGGGCGGTCAGGCGCGCCGTGATCTGCTCCACCGCGATCTCGAAGCCGCTGTAGGAGGCGGGGATGCCCCGGGTTCCGAGGATGGCGAGGTCCATGGCGGATGGCCAGGGTAGTCAGCGCGAGGCATTGACGAGCAGAGTCCCGCCCGACCGGCGCGGCTGCGGCACGTCGAAGCCGAGCTGGTCGAGGAGCCCCGTCAGGGAGCGAGCGGTGAAGAAGCGCAGGTGGGGCGAGAGCGGGTCGAACACCTTCTCGAAGCCCGTCACGACCGCTCGCACCGCCGTCAGCCGCCCGTGGGCGGGGGTGGTCACGGCCAGGGTTCCCCCGGGGCGCAGGACCCGCCGCGCCTCGGAGAGCAGCAGCTGGACGTCGCGCGCGTGCTCGAGGGTCTCGGCGCAGAGCACGAGGTCGAAGCCCGTGTCGGCGAAGGGCAGCGGCTCGTCGGGCGCCACGTGCACGAACCCTCCCTCGGGCAGGCGCCGGCGTGCCCGCGCCAGGGCGACCTTCGAGACGTCTGCGCCTGTCAGTCGCTCGGCGCGCAGCTCCTTGGTCAGGCGCCCGTCGCCGCAGCCGAGATCCAGGGCGTCGCCCACCGAGGGCAGCCCCCTCACGAAGCGCCGCAGGTGGCGAGGAGGCGGGCCCGCGTCGGGGACGAGCTCCCAGAGGTCGTCGTCGAAGCGGCTCACGAGCGAGCGCAGGCTACGCGTGCCGATAGCCGGCGGGGGTGTAGAGGCACCGAGAACGTACGCTGCGCCGGTGACCGGCGCCCCTGACTGGCTCGAGCTCTGCCGCCGCCTGGCCGCGGACGCAGCGGCAGCCATCGAACGTCACCCGGACCGCTCGGAGGAGATCGGCCGCGGCGCCGGCGGCGACATCACCCTGGCGATCGACCGCGCCGCCGAGGACGCCGTCTTCGCCGGACTGGAGGGGCTGGATTCCGGCCTCACCGTGATCTCCGAGGAGCGTGGCGAGGTGGACCTCAACGGCGGCGGGTCGCGGCGCGTGGTGATCGACCCGATCGACGGGTCGCGCAACGCCCGGCGCGACCTGCCGCTGTACGCGCTCTCGCTCGCGGTGGCCGAGGGTCCGGCGATGTCCGACGTGAGCTTCGCCTACGTCCACGACTTCGGCCGCGCCGAGCACTGGTGGGCCCACCGCGGCGGGGGGGCCTTCCTGGAGGGGGAGCCACTCCAGACCGCCGGCGGGGACGAGCTCGATCTGCTCGGACTGGAGCACACCCACCCCACCGAGGTGGCGGGCGCGGCCTCGGGCTTCGCCTCTGCCGGGCCCGAGCGCCTGCGGGCGCTGGGCTCGGTGGCGATGTCGCTCTGCTACGTCGCGGCGGGAAGCCTCGACGCGATGCTCACCCTGTCGGAGACGCGCTCTGTGGACGTCGCCGCCGGGCAGCTCCTGGTGCGCGAGGCCGGAGGGTCGGTGGCCTTTCCCGAGGCCGGCGACCTGGGGGCCTCGCTTGGCCTCGACATGCGCTCGCGGGTGCTCGCCGCACAGGGCCCGGGGGGCCTCGAGCGCCTGCAGGCTGCCTTTCCTTGAATCTGGACGCGGCGTATAGATTCGCGGCTCGATGGCTCGGCTGAGGAAGCCTCAATAGGGCGCCCGGCGCGCCAGCAGCAGCAGGGTGTGGCCGAAGGGAGCCGTGCGTGGCCGCGAGCCCAGTGGGGAGTCGAGCCTGTGCAGCGCACGCTGGGCCGGCGCCGGCAGCCGGCGCCACGAGTAGGTGACGGCGTGCAGCTCGGGGGCGAGGCCGGCCGCCCGAGCCTCGGCCCACAGCCGGCGGGGAGAGAGGGGAACGTCGTCGGGAGTGCCGTGCACCTTGGTCCCCAGCCCGGCGTGGTTGGCCAGCCCCAGAGCCGCGCCCACCGGATGCCAGGAGCTCGGCTCCACCGCCACCAGGGCGCCGCCCGGGCAGAGCAGGCGCGCCGCCTCGGCCAGCGCCGGCGCCAGCGAGCCCCGGTAGGCCATGTGGTGCAGGACCAGGCGGTAGAGCACCACGTCGAACGAGCGGTCGGGCAGCTGGTCGAGCTCGCCGGCGCGGCCGGCAAAGCCTCCGTCGAGATCGCCGCCCTGCACGAGCAGATCGATCCACGACTGCTCGAGCTCCACGCCGGTCATGTGCCAGGCGGGCTGGGGGAACAGGTGGCGGCCCGGGTGCCAGCCGCAGCCCACCGAGAGCACCCGCCCCGCGCTCATTCGCAGCCGGCGGGCCACCAGCTCTCGCTCTCGCTCGCGGACGCGGTCGTAGTGAAGCTCGAGCGTGTCCTCGCTGGAGAGGCGGTCGAGCAGGTTGTCCTCGGTGTAGGGCTCGCTCACCCGTGCAGCGCCCGCTTCGTGAACGCCACGATCCGCCCTGTGACCCGCAGCTCGGTGTCGGAGACCGCGGGATGCAGCAGCTCCGCGGCCACCACAGGATCGAAGGGCTCCTCGCCGGTCCACAAGACAGCGTCCCGGCCGACCTCGGGCATTTCGCCCGCGGGACGCGCCACCTCGCCCGCCAGGCCCCCGACCAGAGTTTCCCGGTCGTAGCGAAGGAGCGCCGCCTGATCGTCGGTCGTGCGAGCACGGCCCGCTCGAGGACCTTGGCGAACCACGCTTGCGCGAAGCCTAGAGTGGCGCGCGGGGCCGCGGGCGGGCGGGCGTGCCGCAGCTGGCCGGCGACTGCGCCATGAGCACCCCGCCTCCCCCGGCCGCGCACCCTCGCGCTGCTCGGAGAGCCGCTAGCGCCGTGGAGGGTGTGCGCCGCTCCCTCCCCTCCGCCCAACGCCCCAGCGCAGCTCCGGTGCGGGCAGCACCGCATCCCGCCCGCTAGAACACCGGCGATGGCCGACCGCGCTCCTCAGCCCGTCTACGGCCTGGCCCGCCAGGGCTGGCGCACGCGCCTCGCCGAGCGGGTGGCCGGCCGGGCGCGGCGGCGGCGGCGCGAGCTGTTTCGCCGGCTCATGACGCCGGTCCCGGGCGAACGGATCCTCGACGTCGGCTCAGGCGAGACCGGGCTGGCCGGCCTCGAGCCCGAGCTCGACGTGACCGGCACCGACCGGGTGGAACGCCCCGAGTACCCCGGGCCTTTCGTCCGCGCCGACGCGCGCGAGCTCCCGTTCGCCGACGGCGAGTTCGACGTGGCCTACTCCAACTCCGTGATCGAGCACGTGGTCGAGCCATCCGACCGCCGCGCGCTGACCGCGGAGCTCGCCCGGGTAGGCGGGCGCTACTTCGTCCAGACCCCCAACCGCTTCTTCCCGGTCGAGCCCCACGCCCTGTTGCCCCTGGTGCATTGGCTGCCACGGCGCCTCGGGCGCCGGCTCTGGAACCTGGGAGTCTCCGAGGACCCCTTCGACGACACGCTGCTGCTCGACGCTGGCCACCTGCGCGAGCTCTTCCCCGATGCGATCATCGTCCGCGAGCGCCTCGGGCCGTTCACCAAGTCGCTCGTCGCGGCAGGGCCGGCCGACAAGATCGAGCGCGGGCGCTCCTCGGCTACCAGGCTCCGTGGGAGCGGATCACGGCGGGGATGGTCTTGAGCAGGATGGACAGGTCGAGGAAGACCGACCAGCGCTCGAGGTAGAGGAAGTCGAGGCGCACGAGCTCGTCGGGATCGAGCTCGGAGCGGCCCGAGACCTGCCAGAGGCCGGTCATGCCGGGAAGCACGAGGTAGCGCTTGCGGTGCCAGTCCTCCAGGCGTTCGTAGTCGCGCTGGGGAAGCGGGCGGGGCCCCACCAGCGACATCTCGCCCCGCAAGACGTTCAGCAGCTGGGGAAGCTCGTCCAGCGAGAAGCGGCGAAGGAGCCGGCCGATGCGGGTGACGCGGGGATCGTCGCGGATCTTGAAGATCGCCCCGCCCACCTCGTTGCGGTCCTCGAGGTCAGCCTGGCGGTGCTCGGCGTCCTGCTCCATCGTGCGGAACTTGAAGCACGGGAAAAGGTCTCCGCCCAGGCCGGGACGCAGCGATCGGTAGATCACCGGGCCGCGTGAGGTCGCCCGCACCAGCAGCGCGATCACCGCCAGCGGCGGCGAGAGGACGACCACCAGCAGCACCGCGCCCACCAGGTCGAAGGCTCGCTTGACCACGAAGTCCAAGCCCTCGAAGACCGGCGCCTTGAGCTCGAACAGGGGCAGGGCCTGACCGGGCACGAACTCGACGCGATCCATGAGGATCTCCATCGTCGAAGGCGCCACGCGGACCGCCTTGCTCTGCGCGTGGCAGCGCTCGGCCAGCTCCACGGCCAGCTCCTGCGGGAAGTCGGGGTCGGCGATGATCACCTCATCTACCTCGTCGAGGTGCTGTTCGAGGTCGGCCAGAGTGCCGAGATCGCGCAGGCCGTCGTGCGGCCGGGGCGTGAGCGAGACATAGCCCACCGGCTCGATCTCCGATCCGCGCAGGGCGCTGGCTACGCCGTCGATGTGGTCGCCCGAGCCCACCAGCACCGCCCGGCGGCGGTAGCCCGCCGCCTTGAGCAGGGCGTAGCTGAGGCGCTCGAAGCCGAAGCGCAGCCCCGACACGTAGAACAGCGCGAAGAAC
>JALZII010000195.1 GCA_030860365.1 Actinomycetota bacterium | reverse complement strand
CGCTCGGGGTGGCCGGTGGCTCGAAGCGCCGGCGCGCCGCCCTCGCGTACGCGGCCACAGCCGCGAAGGCGATCGTGGCGAACAGCGCCGCCAACAGGACCGTGTCGACCGTGGAGTGCGGCTGAAGGGCGTTTCGCTCGGCTCCCTCGGCCCGCTCGGCCCGCTCCTCCACCTCTCGCCCGATCTGGCCGGTCGCGCCCGGGTTGGGATCCTCGATGTGCTCGATGCGCCGGGCTTCGTCGCCCGCGACGGTGCTGTACCAGTCGGCCGCCATCACGAACAGCAGCGCCAAAGCCACGACGAAGGCAACCCAGTCCCAGCGGTTCAGTCGCTCGAAGGTCAACGTCTGGGCTCGGCGGGCGGCACGGGGAGCCGTTCGACCTCGGGCGCGGCGTCGATCGGCCGGCCGGTCGGGTCGGTGGGCCGAGAGGGCTTGCTCAGGCGCTCGTCGCGCATCGCCAGCAGCGATCCCGTGAGGCAGGCGAGCACCGCCAACACGGCCAGGTAAGGGCCCGCCGCGGTGGCCGACTTCACGGAGGTCTCTGCCGGAACCGGCTGGGAGGACGGCGGCCCCGAGCCCAGGTGCGCCAGCACGAAGACCAGCCCGACGATGCTGGCCAGGCAGAGCAGGCTGGCGTAGGCGATCGGAACGGCCACGGTCTTCTCCAGGGCGGTGACGACCACCAGGCCCACGGCCGCGAGAGCCAGCGAAAGCAGGAAGAGGTCGGCCACGGCCATCGCGCTGAAGCCGTTGCGGGAGGCCAGCTGCGGGGCGGCTCCGAACGAGGTCGCGACGTCGTAGCTGTACCAGGGCACCAGCAGCGCGATCACCAGCAGTGCCCCACCGGCACCCGCGACCAGCTCCCCGATGCGCAGCCGGCGAAGGTCCACCCCGGCGAGCCTACCGGCCCGCTTCGGGCTGCGCGCGAGCCGCCGCCACGGTGTTCACCAGCAACATGGCGCGGGTCATCGGGCCCACTCCGCCGGGCACGGGCGTGATCGTCCCGGCCACCGTGCGAACCGACCCGAAGTCGACGTCGCCCGTGAGCCCGTCCTCGGTGGGATTGATGCCCACATCGATCACCGCGGCCCCCTCGCGGACCATGTCGGCGCCGATCAGGCCGGGCGATCCCGCGGCCGCCACCAGCACGTCGGCCCGGCGGCAGATCTCGTCGAGGTCCCGGGTGCGGGAATGGCAGTGGGTGACGGTGGCGTTGGCGCCCAGCAGCAGCGAGGCGAGCGGCTTTCCCACCAGCTGCGAGCGACCGACCACGGTCGCGTTCGCGCCTTCGAGATCCACGCCCGCGTGGGCCAGCAGCTCCATGACCCCTGCAGGGGTGCAGGGCACGAGCCCCGGACGCCCGTGGGCGAGCAGCCCCGCACTGAGGGGCGTCAGGCCGTCGACATCCTTGGCGGGGTCGATCAGCGCGGTCATGGCCTCGCTGTCCAAGTGGCCGGGCAGCGGCAGCTGGAGCAGGATCCCGTTGACCCGAGGGTCGGAGCTCAGCGAGCCCAGCAGCTCGGCCAACGCCTCCTCGGAAACGTCTGCTCCGGGCTCGTGATGGAACGACTCGATGCCCACCTGAGCACAGTCCTCGCGCTTCATGCGCACGTAGACCGCCGATGCCGGGTCGTCGCCCACCAGCACCGTCGCGAGCCCCGGCGCCGGCGACAGCTCAGCCACCTCGGCGGCCACCCGCTCGCGCACCCCGGCCGCTACGGCCTTGCCGTCGATCACCCTTGCTCTAGCCACGTTGCGAGAACCGAGTCTGGCGAGCGTAGATAGGGGGTGTGCCGAGCGCAGGTCGGCTGTAGGGGGCGCAGCGCCCTGGACGCGTGCCACGCACGCGAGCGACCGAGGACGTCGCCAGGCGCAGGCTCGCAGCCACGTGGTTAGCCGATCTTCTTGAGCGGCGCGTAGTCGGCCATGAGCTTTCGCTCCGAGCCGTCGCCGGCGAAGCGCACCACGATCATGCCCCCCGGCTCGGCGCCCACGACCACGCCCTCGCCGAAGCTGGCGTGCGTCACGTCGTCGCCCACGGCGAAGCTCGCCGCGGCGCCGGGCCTGGGCGCCGGCGCGCTCGCCCCGGCGCTCTCCCAGCTCGTGACCGCGGCCCTGCCGGTGAACTGCTCCTCCTGGTCGGTCAGCTCGGCGGGAATCTCGGCGATGAAGCGGCTGGGCAGATTGAAGTCGCGCCCTCCGTGGAGGACGCGCGTGCGGGCACTGGTCAAGTACAGCTCGCGCCTGGCCCGGGTGAGGCCGACGTAGCAGAGCCGGCGCTCCTCCTCGAGGTCGCCGGACTCGACCGCCCGGGAGTGAGGGAACACCCCGTCCTCGCAGCCGATCATGAACACCGTGTCGAACTCGAGGCCCTTTGCGTTGTGGAGCGTCATCAGCGTCACGATGCCCTCCTCGTCGCGCAGGTCGTCCTGCTGTGAGAAGAGCGCGATCTGCTGCAGGAACTCCTCGACCGAGGGCTCCTCGGAGGCCGTCTCGTACTCCCGCCCCACGCTCACCAGCTCCTCGAGGTTCTCCAGGCGGCCCTGCGACTCGATCGTCCGCTCGGCCTCGAGCGCCGCCAGGTACCCCGTCTCCTCGAGCGTCTCCTGCAACAGGTCGGCGACCGGCGCCCCGCCCTCGGCGCGCTCACGCAGGCGCTCCATGGTGGACATGAACCGTCCCACGGCCTTCACGGCGGCCGCGGCGAGCCCGGGCACCAACTCGGGCGCGGCCGCCACGTCGAAGACGGGCTCGCCGATCGTGTTCGCGTAGCCGGTGATGCGGGCCTGCGAGGTGTCCCCGATCCCCCGGCGCGGGGAGTTGACGACCCGCCCGAACGACACCGTGTCCTGCGGATTGACCAGCAGCGTCAGGTAGGCCAGCGCGTCCTTGATCTCCGCCCGCTCGTAGAAGCGCGTGCCGCCGATCACCTGGTAGCCCACGCCGTAGCGCACCAGCATGTCCTCGAGCACCCGCGACTGCGCGTTGGTCCGGTAGAAGACGGCCACGTCGTCGCGCGAGCCGCCGGCGTCGACCAAGCGCTCGATCTCGCTCACCACGAAGCGCGCCTCGGCGTGCTCGTCCTCGAGCTCGCGCACGTGCACCGGGTCGCCCGTGCCGAGATCGCTCCACAGCGACTTGGGCTTTCGACCTCGGTTGTGGGCGATCACGCCGTTGGCGGCCGAGAGAATGGTCTGGGTGGAGCGGTAGTTCTGCTCGAGCTTGACGGTTTGAGCGTCTACGTAATCGTGCTCAAAGTCGAGGATGTTCCTGATGTCGGCGCCCCGGAAGCGGTAGATCGAGTTATGGGTGATCAGGCCATTCGCGACGAAGTTGTGCGTGTTCGCGATGTTGAGGTCGTACACCGGGCCGGTCAACCGGACCCGCTCGACGCTTTCGACCAAGTCGAACTCGCCACTGGCGTCGAACATGACCATGCCCGGCCTCACGGAGGAAGCAGGCAGGAACGGGAGCGAGGGACAGGCACCAGAGTTTCGACTACTGGCTCCGAAGCGGGCTGACTGCCGGACTGAAACTGGTACTGCCGTCTGGATGTGATCAACCGCCCTCATCGCTTCTCCGTAGTCGGAGAAGTAGGACTCATAGCGCCAGCTCTCAGAGCCACGTTTTGTCGGTCGCACCGAAAGGCCGTAGCTCTTGAGAACCCGCTTTACATCGGGATCGCGGCCACCAACGCTGACATGGTGCATCGGGGTGGCCCCCCGTCGATCGCTGCAGAGCGTCACATTGACGTTCCTCCTTCGGCGCTCGAAGCTCTGCGGTACGTGATGGGGATGGTCGAAGCTCAGCCCCTCGTCCGCAAGCAACTGAAGCCCGGTCGCGATCGTGGGAAAGCGACCGAACACGTCGTCCAAGAGATCCTGGTCGTGGACCAACCCCTCGTCCGGCCGTCCCCGCCGCTTGGCAACAAACGGCAGTGTCGGGAGACGATATCTCAGCGAGAGACTAGTTTCCGCCGCCCGTGCCTCGGCTTCAGTGCCATGGGTCGAGACGATCCAAGCCGCGTCAGCCCTCTCCTGACTCGCTCTCAGCGCAACTCCGCTTACGACCGTGCTCGGCTTGTCCGGATACGTCCGGGTAGTGCCTACTCGAAACCCCTTGTCAGGACGCCACATCGCGTACGTCAGATAAAGCCGTGGAGTGAGCCGGCGCTGGTAGCCGGCGAAGTGAACGTGCTCTGGCGTACTGATGACCGTTCGGCCGGAGGCCGTTCGAATCGCAACGCCGTCTCGTGCCGATCCCGTGAAGGTCTTCGTCACTGTCGCGGCCCGAAAATCGCCGCTTCCGTAGCAAGACATGACCTGGTCACCCACGCGTACGGACTCGATGGGCTTTTCGCTTCCGCCGGCCATCTTTACGCGGGTGCCTGCGACCAGGCACTGGTCGTCGTCGCCCACCACGCACAGGTTGCGATGCTCCTCGGCGAGGAGCTGCAGCCAGCGGTACTGCGCGCGGTTGGTGTCCTGGTACTCGTCCACCAGCACGTGGCGGAAGCCGGCCCGGTAGCGGTCGCGCACTTCGGGGAAGAGCTCGAACAGGTTCACCGAGCGAAACAGCAGGTCGTCGAAGTCCATCGCGTTCCCGGAGTGCAGGCGCGGCTCGTAGAGCCCGTAGACGTCGGCGGCGGTCTGCTCGAAGAAGGAGTCGACCTTCAGCCGGTAGGCCTGGGCGTCCAGCAGCTGGTTCTTGGCGTCGGAGATCTGGCGCTTGATGCCCCGCGGGGGGAAGCGCTTGGGGTCCACGCCGAGCTCGTCGATGCACTGCTTGACCAGCCGCACCGAGTCGGCCTCGTCGTAGATCGTGAAGCCGCGGGTGTAGCCGAGGCGCTCGGCCTCGGCGCGCAGGATGCGTGCGCAAGCGGAGTGAAAGGTCATCACCCACATCGCGCGCGAGCGCCGGCCCACCAGCGCGCCCACCCGTTCGCGCATCTCTTTGGCCGCCTTGTTGGTGAAGGTGATGGCGAGGATCTCGCCCGGCTGGGCCTGCCCCGTGCCGACCAGGTGCGCGATGCGGTGGGTGAGCACGCGGGTCTTGCCCGACCCCGCGCCGGCGAGGATCAGCAGGGGGCCCTCGACGTGCAGGACGGCCTCGCGCTGGGGGGCGTTCAGGCCCTCCAGCAGGCTTTCCGGCTGGGTGACGGTGCTCACCCTTCGAGGATACGACCGCACCCGGCCGCGTCGTCACCGGCTGAGTCACAGGTCGCGGCGCAGGAACGCCGCGCGGGCGCCGAGGGCCAGCAGCGCCAGGTAGAGCAGTGTCCACAGCGCGAGGCCGAGGCCGCCCGGACCGCCGAGCACCTCCGACGGGTCGACGTCGGGATTCAGCGAGCCCAGCGAGGCCAGGTAGAGGGCCATGAAGGGCAGCAGCCAGCCCGCCAGCTCGGAGACGCCCTGCAGCGCGCCGCTGTCCAGCCCGAGGGCGAGTTGGTGCAACAGCGCCGCGCCCAGCCCGGCGCCGAAGAGCATGAACACGGCGATGCCGTTGGCGGTGGCCGTGAGGAAGGTCGAGCCCAGCAGCGAGAGCGCGCACACGACCAGCACCGCGCCCACCAGCCCGGCGCCGGCGCCCAGCACCGCGTCGGGGAACCACTGGCCGAAGGCTCCGGTGACGAGCACCAGCACCGTGAAGAAGGCCACCACGTAGCCGCCGGACATCGCGGCGGCGGCGGCCAGACGCGCCGCCAGCAGCTGCGTGCGCCCCAACGGACGCACCACCAGCGGCTGCAGCAGCCCTCGCTCGGCATCGCCCCGCACCGTGCTGATGGTCAGGAAGACCGCCAGCGTCGTCCCCAGGAACAGGACCACGAACATCGCGAAGCCGAGCAGACCGGTGCCCACGGCGGCGCGCTCGCCGTCGCCGCCGAAGTCCTCGTCGAGGCCGCCGAAGATGGCCAGCGCGCCCGCGGTGTAGGCGGCGAGGAACAGGCCGGTGAGCACCAGCACCACGAGGAAGACGCGGCGCCGCAGGCTCTCCTGCACCGCGTACCGGACCACGGTGGCCCAGGGACTCACACTCCCACCGCCTCGAGGTAGACGTCCTCGAGCGTCGAGGCCAGGACCCGCACGCCGTAGACCTGCTCGCCGCCCGCCACCAGCTCCGACACGATCCGGGGGGCGTCCTCGCGGGTGGACCCCTCATAGGTGCGCACGCCGGAGGCTGTCTCCACCTCGACCCCCCGGGGCCGCACGAGGTCCGCGGGACGCCCGCTTCGCACCACGCGCCCGCCCACCAGCAGCACCACCCGGTCGCACACCAACTCGACCTCGCTCAGCAGGTGCGAGTTCAACAGCACGCTGATGCCGCGCTCGCGCAGCGAGAGCAGCAGCTCGCGCACGGCGCGACGGCCGGCCGGGTCCAGAGCGCTCGCCGGCTCGTCGAGCAGCAGCAGGTGTGGCGTGCCCACGAGCGCCTGGGCGATGCCCAGGCGCTGCTGCATGCCCTTCGACATCGCGTCCACCTTCACCGCGCGCGCCTCGGCCAGGCCCACCAGGTCGAGCAGCGCGCCCCGTTCCGCTGTGCCTCCCGGCGAGCGCGAGAGGCCCTGGTGGAGCTCGACCACCTCGTCGGCGGTGAGCCAGCCCGGGAAGCGAAAAAGCTCGGCGAGGTAGCCGAGCCGCGAGAGCGCCTCGCCCGAGCCCGCGGGAGCACCACAGACCGACACGCTCCCGCCGCTGGGGCTGAGCAGGCCACAGGCGCTCTTCATCAAGGTGGTCTTGCCGGCCCCGTTGGGGCCGAGCAGGCCCACGAGCTCTCCCCGGGCGAGGCTGAGGTCCACCGACTCCAGGGCCACCTTGGCCCCGTAGCGCTTGGACAGGCCGCGGCACTCGAGCACCTCGGACACCAGGAGGAGTCTAGGACCGAGCCCGGGCCTACCCTGCGGCGGTGAAGCTGCCCGACCAGGTCCGCGAGCACTGCGCCGACCTGGCCGGGCGAGCACGCTGGGTCACGATCGAGATGGACCGGCTGGGGACGGTGGGGCCCGGCCCCGATCCGGCGCTGGACCCGGAGACTCCCTTCCTCGGGGGAAGCCGGGAGGAGGCCTGCGCCTACTGGCTCACGCTCGACGCGATCAACTTCGGCTCGGGCTGGTTTCCCACGCTGCGCAAGCGCCCGGGCTGCTCGGGCTACTTCACAGTCGCCCGGTCTTTGGCCGACCGCTTTCGCGCCGCCGGTCCCTGGTCGGCAGCCGAGCTGCGGCTGCTGGGCGCCAGAGAGGTCGCGGAGGCTCTCGGTCAGGAGCCCGGCCACGACCTCATGGAGCTCTACGGAGCGGCGCTGCGGGACCTGGGGCGCTTCCTGGGCGAGCGCGCGCCGGTCGAGGTGGTGGACGGCGGCAAGGGCTCGGCGGTGGCGTTGGCTGAGGAGCTGGCGCGCGGAATGCCGTTCTTCGAGGACCCCGGCTTCTACAAGCGCGCCCAGATCACGCCCAACGACCTCGCGTTGGCAGGCGTGGCGGACTTCTCGGACCTCGACGAGCTGACGATCTTCGCCGACAACCTCGTTCCGCACGTCCTGCGCGTGGACGGCGTGCTCCGCTACGACACCGACCTGAGCGCCCACATCGACTCCGGGAGGCTGCTGCCGCCGGGCCGCCAGGAACAGGAGATTCGCGCGTGCGCGCTGCACGCCTGCGAGCTGATCTCCGCCGGGCTGGGCGTGCCCCCGCGCGCGCTCGACGCGTGGCTGTGGAACCGTGGGCAGGAGGCGCGCTACAAGGCGGTGCCCCGCCACCGCACGCGCACGACCTTCTACTGAGCGCCTGCGCATCGAAGTTGGACCGGCTTCGGCGGTGCCGCAACGCCTATTGCGGCCGCTCCTGGGACGCCCGTGCTAGCGCCGGGGGCGGTCGAGGCTCTCGCGGTGGCGCTTGTCCCGTCCCAGCCCGGCCTGGTCGGCCGCCCCGATCAGGAACACGGCGGCGACCACGCCCACCACCGTCCCGAGGACGTTCAGCTCGAAGACGTCGCCCGTGCCGATCGCGCTCGCCACGAGGCCGCCGATCAGCGCACCCGCCACGCCCAGCAGCAGCGTCAGGCCGAGGCCGATGCGCTGGCGCCCGGGGAGCAGAAGACGCGCGAGCACGCCGATGACGAGACCGATGAGGATGAGGCCGAGGATCTGCATGTCCGTCCCATACCCCGTGCCCGCCCTCCGAATCGCTCAGCCGCCGACGGAGTCCGGCCCGCGGCGGTTGGGGAGCTCTCGCACCTCGGCGCCCTCGGGCTTTCGCCCCGTGAGGTCGGCCACCAGCGCCTCCAGCTCCCCCACCCGGTTTGCCAGACCGCGGATGGCGTCGGCGACGGGGTCGGGCAGGTGGGCCCAGTCGGCGTCGGGGCCGCTCGGTCGCTGGCCGTCCACGCGCACGGGGTGACCCGGGTTGCCGACCACGGTGGCCGCCGCCGGAACGTCATGGATCACCACGGAGTTGGCGCCGATCTTCGCGCGATCGCCAACCTGGATCGGCCCCAGGAGCTTGGCCCCCGACCCCACCACGACGTCGTCGCCGACGGTGGGGTGGCGCTTGCCGCGCCGAAAGCCGGTGCCGCCAAGGGTCACCTCCTGATACAGGGTGACGTTGTCGCCGATCTCGGCGGTCTCGCCGATCACCACGCCGGTGCCGTGGTCGATCAGCGGCCCACGCCCGATGCGCGCGGCGGGGTGGATCTCGACGCCGGTCAGCGTTCGCGTGGCGGCCGCCAGCATGCGCGGCGCCATGGGCACGCCCACGCCGTGAAGCGCGTGGGCCACGCGGTGGGAGAGCAGGGCCTGCACTCCGCCGTAGGTCAGCAGGATCTCGACTCGGCCCACGTCCCGGGCCGCCGGGTCGCGGTCCCGCGCGGCGGCCAGATCCTCACGCAGCTCGCGAGCGACGCGGGTCAAGGTGCCGAGTCCGACCACTACGCCGTCATCCGTGCGAGCAGGGACGGGAAATCGGTCACTAGGGAGCGAAGAACGGCTGCGAGATGTATCGCTCACCCGAGTCGGGCATGACCACCGCTACACGGCTGTCGCGGAACTCCGGCCGGCTGCCCACCTCGATGGCCGCAACCAGCGCCGCGCCGCAGGAGATCCCCGCCAGCACTCCCTCCCGCCGCGCGCAGCGCCGAGCGGTCGCCAGGGCGTCCTCGTCGTCGACGGCGATCACCTCGTCGAGCACTTCGCGATCGAGCACCCCAGGCACGAAGCCGGCGCCTATCCCTTGGATCTTGTGCGGGCCCGCAAGCCCGCCGGAGAGCACGGACGAGGCCTTGGGCTCCACCGCCACCACGTGCAGAGCGGGGTTGCGCTCCTTGAGCCTCCCCCCCGCCCCGCTGATGGTTCCGCCGGTGCCCACGCCTGCAACCAGTACGTCGACCCGCCCGTCCATGTCGTGCCAGATCTCCTCCGCGGTGGTGCGGCGGTGAACCTCGGGGTTGGCGGGGTTCGAGAACTGGTCGGGGATGAAGAAGTCCCCGGTGTCCCCGGCGATCCGCGTGGCGGCCTCGACCGCCTCGTTCATCCCGCCCATGGACTCGGTGATCTCGACCCGGGCGCCGTAGAGGCGCAGCAGAGCCTCGCGCTCGCGGCTCATGCCCTGGGGAAGGGTCAGAGCGAGGTCGTAGCCCTTGGCCGCGCACACGAAGGCCAGTGCGATGCCGGTGTTGCCGGAGGTGGCCTCCACGATGGTGGTGCGCCCCGGCTCGATGCGCCCTTCGGCCTCCGCCGCCTCGATCATCGCGACCCCGATGCGGTCCTTCACGCTTCCGGCCGGGTTGTAGGCCTCGAGCTTCGCGATCAGCTCGGCCGGGCACTCGGGTGCAAGCCGCGTGAGCCGGATCATCGGCGTTCGGCCGACGTGCCCGGCCAGACAATCGGGAATCGCACCGGGCGGCGAGGAGATCTCCATCCCCCCCGACAGTACCGTCCGGACCCCTGGGGTGAGCCCCTGGACCAGCCTTGGCGAAAGCCGCGCCCCGCGAGGTTTGCCGACCGTGATCCCGGTAAGGGCAGACCACAAGGTTGCCGGTCCTGCAAACCGATGCCTTGGAGGGGCGGCGGCACTGGCGCAGAGGACCTTTGGGGCCTTGGCGGGGGGTCGTCGTTCCGCTTTACAGCCGCTAAGGTATGAACCTCGTCCAGCCGCCCGTCTGGTTCTTCCGGTCCCTTCTCCTCTCGTGCGGCTTTCCTCCAGAGGGACAGAACCGGAAGGGTTAATTGATCGCAGAAGGATCATGCGTCGCTCCCCGCGAGCACGCCGACCTCCAGGCCCTCTCGAACGAGATGGTGCGCCTTTACAAGGAGCAGTTCGGGCGCGGTCCCACCAAGGCGGTATCCCACTTCGCCGGTTCCGACACCCTGATCTGCACGCTGGAGAACACCCTCACCCCCGCGGAGCGCAACCTGGCCGCCCTGGGGGAGCACCAGCGGCTGCGCGATGTGCGGCTGTTCTTCCAGCACGTGACCGAGGACCAGTTCGTGGGAGCGGTCGAACGCATCACAGGGCGCACGGTACGGGGCTTTGTCAGCGGGATGGACACCAACAAGGACATCTCAGCCGAGGTCTTCTACCTGCACCCGATCAGCCGGTAGTCGAGGGCCGCGCCCAGCCCCGGGGTCGACCGAGTTGCCCCAGGGCGGCGGGCAGGCCCAGGTAGGGTGCTAGACGGCGGGCTAACTCAGCCCGTCAGGGAGCTGAAGTTCCACGGCTGGATCTGAGCGTACTCTCGTCAGCTTCCGAGCGCCTCTCGCAGGGCGGCTCCATAGAGGGGAGCGGTGCTTGGGTGCGGGAGCGCCGAGCAAGTCGGAGCCCACCACGTCACGGACGGGCTCTCGGCTGCCGCCACAAGGGCGGCGGCGTGCCGCTCTGCCGCCCGTGTCACGAGCGGGTCGAGCAGCGGCGGCGACGGCTGACCGGCGCGGCTGGGGTTTAACGCTCCTCTTCCCTGCCGTCGGGCCGGACGTACCTGAAGCGACCACCCGGCATGGCGCCCTTCGGAAGACGCTTGCGGTCGCGATATCCGGCGCTGCCCGGTAGACGCGAGTCCTCGCCGGGGGTGAGCTCGTCCTTGACCTTGTCCTTCACCTCAGCAGCCTTCTTCTTCCAAAAGCGCATAGACGTTTCCCCTTTCAATGTGTTTCAGCCGTCGCTCCCCGGCCTTGTACGGCTGCGCCGGCCAGCGTCGAGGCTACGGACGATGTGTGACTCCTCGAGCACCGTACCGCGAAACGTGGTGTTTCGCGAAAGGCCGGGCCCCACCCGGCGACCCTTGAGCGCATCCAAGAACTGGTCGATCCTGATATCGAGTTGCAGCAGTTGGACGAGGTTGCAGGCACGACTGGCACGTTCCGAGAGCACGAGGGTTTGTTGAACGCAGCGCAAGCGGCTGACTGTGCCACGCACCCCGCGTCCCGCTGATAGAGGCAAATGTCTAGATGTAGTACATCGGCGCCGAGGCCTGGGCTTCGCGCTCGGCGACCTCGGCGATCGTGGCCGAGCCCAGCGCGCTGCGCAGCGCCTCCACGCCGTCGGCCCATGGGGGGCCCGCTGTGCGGGCCTCCGGACCCAGCTCGCCGTCGAGCAGCTCCACCACCTCCAGCACCGTCACCTCCCCGGGCGGCCGGGCGAAGAGGTAGCCGCCCTTCACGCCGCGCTGGCTCTGCAGCACGCCGGCACGGCGCAGGGAGGCGAAGAGCCCCTCGAGGAACTGGACGGGGATGTCCCGCGCCTTCGCTATGTCGGCGATCGGCACGGGCGTCGCACCGCCGCGTCGGGCCAGCTCGGCCAGGGCTCGCACTGCGTAGGGCGACTTCGAGGTGATCTGGAGCACGCGCGCCCTTAGGGTAGGCGCGTGCGGGAACTTCGCGCTTTTCTGCCGCCGCTCGCGCTGATGGCGGTCATCTTCGTGCTCTCCGGCCAGGAGAGCCTCGATTCGGGGCTCGGCTGGATCGACACCGTGGGCCGCAAGCTCGTCCACTTCGGCGAGTACGCACTGCTCTGCGCCCTGTGGTGGAGGGCGCTTTCCGCCCTGTTGGCCCACGACCACGCGCTGCTCCTCGCCGCCGCCGTGGCGAGCGCGTACGCGGCCAGCGACGAGTACCACCAGTCATTTGTGGCGGGGCGCCAGGGCGCGCCCGTCGACTGGCTGATCGACACCGCCGGGGCAGTCGCCGCGGCGGTTCTGATCCACCGCAGGTCGCTGTCGCGGCGGAGGGCACCGGCCTGAAGCGCGAGGCTGGTCTCAGCGTAGCCGTGGCGGTCGGCGCCGTGGGTGGCCTCGCGGGCGCCCGCCTGCGCCGGCGCGAGGCGGCTCGCGGC
>JALZII010000187.1 GCA_030860365.1 Actinomycetota bacterium | reverse complement strand
GCCGTGGTCGGCTGGTGCGCCCAGATGGGCACTCTCACATTCCATCCGTGGCCCGTCCGCAAGGCCGACGTCGACCATCCCGACGAGCTGAGGCTGGACCTAGACCCGCAGGCCGGCACCGACTTCGAGGACGCCCAGCGCGTAGCCGCCGAAGCGCGCAATCTCCTCGGCGAGCTCGGCTACCGGGGCTTTCCGAAGACATCCGGCGGACGGGGCATGCACATCTATGTGCGGATAGAGCCCCGCTGGACCTTCACCGACGTGCGCCACGCGGCGATTGCGTTCGGGCGCGAGCTCGAGCGTCGCATGCCAGGCGAGGTGACCACGAAGTGGTGGAAGGAGGAACGCGGCGAGAAGGTGTTCATCGACTACAACCAGAACGCGCGCGACCGCACGATCGCCTCGCCGTACTCGATTCGCGCCAAGCCGGGCGCGCCGGTCTCCGCTCCGCTGCTGTGGGACGAGGTGCCCGACGTGGCGCCCGAAGACTTCACCGTGGCAACCATGCCTGCTCGCTTCGCCGACGTGGGCGATCGGTTCGCGGAGATCGACGAGGTGGCTTACTCGCTCGAGCCGCTGCTCGAGATGTACGATCGCGACGAGGAGGGCGACATGCCCTACCCCCCGGACTACCCGAAGATGCCGGGCGAGCCCAAGCGCGTGCAGCCCTCGCGCGACCGGGACCGAGGGAAGGGATAACGGCGACCGACTGAGGACGATGACCTCAGTCGAATATGACCGACCGACCGAGGACAACGACCTCGGTCGGTATAAAGGCCAGCCAGTGGAGCTCGAGGTCCTGCAGGCCGACGTCACGAAGCTCGAGGTGGACGCCATCGCCAACGCGGCCAACACCGACCTGGCACACGGCGGCGGAGTGGCCGCGGCCATCAGCCGAGCGGGCGGCCCCGAGGTCCAGCGCGAATCCAGCGAGAAGGCGCCGATCGGGCTCGGCGAGGTGGTGGAGACCACGGCCGGCGACATGCCCTCTCGCTACGTGATCCACGCCGCCACGATGGAGCTGGGCGGACCGACCTCGGCACAGATCATCGAGCAGGCCACCCGATCGACGCTCGCCAAGGCCGAGGAGCTCGGCTGCCGATCGCTCGCCCTGGTGGCCTTCGGCGCGGGGGTCGGGCGCTTTGCGCTCAACGAGGTGGCAGAGCTGATGGTCGGCGCGGCGCGCGGGCACGAGGGCCACCTCGAGCGCGTGGTGTTCGCAGTGCGCGGGGACGACGCCGAGCGGGCCTTCTTGGCGGCGCTGTGAGCGCGCCGGCTCTGGTTGCCCCCGACTCCTTCAAGGGCACCTTCTCGGCGGCCGAGGTAGCCGCGGCGGTGGCGCGCGGCCTGCGCTCGGCAGGCCGAGAGGCCGTGGAGCTGCCCGTGGCCGACGGCGGCGAGGGCACCATGGACGTGCTGCAGAGCGCCCTAGGGGGCGAGCGGCACACCGTCACCGCGAGCGACCCGCTGGGGCGACCCGTGGAGGCCGCGTTCGTCCTGCTGCCCGACGGTGCCACCGCAGTAGTCGAAGCGGCTCAGGCCAGCGGGCTCGGGCTGGTCGCCGAAGCCGAGCGCGACGCCTTCGCCGCCTCGTCGGAGGGCACGGGCGAGCTCATCGTGGCGGCCGCGTCGGCGGGGGCCGACACGGTGCTCGTGACGGTTGGCGGCTCGGCCACCACCGACGGCGGCGCCGGCGCCATCCGGGCGCTCGACGAGGCCGGAGTCACCCCGAAGCTCGAGGTGCTCTGCGATGTCGACACGCCCTTCGAGGACGCCCCGCGCGTGTTCGGGCCTCAGAAGGGAGCTGATCCGGCCACCGTGGAACGGCTCGAGCGCCGGCTTGAGGGGGTCGCCGCGCGTGCGCCGCGCGATCCCCGCGGCGTACCGATGACCGGTGCGGCGGGCGGCCTCTCCGGCGGCCTGTGGGCGCACCGCGGCGCCGAGCTTCGCCCCGGCGCCGCCTACGTGCTCGACGCGATCGGCTTCAACGAGGCAATGCGGGCCTCTGCCTTCGTGGTCAGCGGCGAGGGGCGCCTCGACGATCAAACGCTCGCCGGCAAGGTCGTCGGCGAGGTGGCCACCCGCTGCCGGCAGCGGGGAGTGGCCTGCCACGTGATGTGCGGCGAGGACGGCCTCTCGTCGTTCGACCACCGCCTGCTCGACCTGGCCAGCGTGACGGTGGCGGGCAGCGCGAAGGAGCTGGAGCGAGCCGGTGCGGCCCTTACCGCCGGAGCGCAGCCCGATCGTTGATCGGGCGAGCACCGCCGGTCGGCCATCTCTCAGCGCGCCGTGATCGAGCCGGCTGCGGGTGGCCAGGCCATCTGCGGCCTTCCGATCTCCACCGTGGCTCCACCCAATGACTCGGGGCTGAAGTTCCGGTGCGGTGGCGACTCATCGGCAACCCAGAACGATGCCTCGCCTACCGAGAGCTGGGCGACCACCTCCTCCTCGTCGTCGGTCCCGCCCGCCCGATAGTCCTCGACGGCCCCGAAAGCAGCCTTGTAGAAGTCCACTGCGGCGCGGCCGCGGCGCACCGAGAGCTGGGGCCAGATGCGCGCCTGCCGGTAGACGACCCCCTCATGACATCACCGCTGGGTACGGTGGTCAGCGGCCCATGAGCGAGCCGACCACCGCCTCGTAGAAGCCCTCGCCGTACGAGCCCTCGGTGACGGTGGCCTCGCCGCCGTGCAGCGACGGGGCGGCGTTCGCGACGAGGAAGAACTCGCGCACGCAGCGGGCCACCTCCAGGTCCTCGCGTGAGTCCCCGACGGCGATGCACTCCTCGGGCGCGTAGCCCCGCGCCCGCATGTGGCGCTCGACGGCCGCTGCCTTGGAGGACTCCGCGGGGATCAGGTGGTAGGCGTGGGTGCCCCCGCCGATCTCGCCGTTGTCGACCAGGCGCAGGCCTTCCAGCCGGGCGTTGACCTCGTCCACCTCCACCGATCCGCGAAAGAGGTGGGAGACTTCGCGGTCGAGGTGCCATGGAGAGTGGTGCTCGAGGCGCCCGGCGTAGTCGCGAAGAAGCATCTCGGGCGCGCCGGTCTCCCCGATGAGCTGGTGCACGGTGCGATCCTCGCTCGGCTGGAAGCCGCCGGTCAGCCAGGTCGTCTCGCCGTCGACCACGAGCCCCGAGCCCACCTCGAAGATGTATGAGCCCTGCCCTATCAGCCGAGCGTCCTCCATCACCTGAGCACGTCGGCGCCCCGACTTCAGCACCACCTCCACTCCCGCGCGGTGGCAGGCCTCCAGGGCCCGTGCCGCCATCAGCGTGAACCCGCCCTGACCGTCGCGAAACAGCGATGCACCCTTTCCGAGCAGGGTGCCATCGAGGTCGGTGTAAGCGCAGCGAAGCGCCACTACGCGGAGGCCCGCAGGGATGCGAAGGGCGGGCGCTCGACCAGCTCGACCTGCACGAGGCGGCCGTCGGCCGTCTGCAGCGGGGGGGCGTGGTCGTCGAGCAGGCGGCCCTCGCGGCGCAGGCGCTCGAGGATCACCCGCAGCACCGCGTAGGACATCGGGCCCAGCTGCTCGAGCGACTGGTGGTGATTGCGCCGCTCGTCGAGATCGACCTGGGCCATGCGGTCGATCCCGACGAGGTCGCGCGCGTGGAGGAGCATGGACGTCTCGATCGCGTAGCCGCAGGCGAACGGGAGCCGCTCGAACAGCGCCCGTCGCGCCGCCACCTCACCCGCCAGCGGCTGGGCGAAGCCGGCCAGCTCAGGGTAGAAGGCGCTGAACAGCGGACGCGCGGTCAGCTCGGTCACGCGGCCACCGCCCGGCGGGCGGTCGCCCGCCTTGCCGGCGAAGGGCCTCCGGAAGCTGCCCTTGAGGAACTCGACGCCTTCTTCCACCAGCAGGGGCCCGAGCAGCCCGCATGCGAAGTGCGCGGAGAACTCGCGGGTGTCCGAGTCCATGTAGGCGACGATGTCGCCGCGGGCCACCGAAAGGGCGCGCCACATGGCGTCACCCTTGCCCGCAGCGGGACCGAGGGAGGGAACGAGGTCGGATTCCTGGTGCGCCTCGGCGCCCAGCGACCGGGCGATCTCGGGGGTTCCGTCCTCGGAGGCGGCATCGACCACGAGCACCTGGTCGATCAGCTCCAGCCCCGTGAGCGCCTCCACGATGGGCCCGATCGTGCCCGCCACATCGCGGCTGGGCAGGACCACGGTCACCGTCTCGCGCTTGTGCTCGCGAAGCACCTCGACGGGATAAGCCGAGTGATGGAAGGCGCGGATCACCGCGGCCTACTATGGCCCCTCGTGTCCAGCGTCCCCACCGCGACCCCCTGGGAGGCCCTGATGGAGCGGGGCCGCGAGGATGGGCGCCTCGCCGCCACCGGGCGCGAGCAGGCGATGGGCGGCCGCTTTGCCGAGCTGCCGGAGGATCTGCACCCAGCCCTCGTCGAGGGCCTCGAGCGAATCGGCATCGACCGGCTGTGGTCCCACCAGGCCGACGCCTTCGAGGCCGCGCGCGAGGGGCCGGTCATCGTCACCACCGGGACGGCCAGCGGCAAGTCGCTGGCCTTCAACCTTCCCGTCC
>JALZII010000158.1 GCA_030860365.1 Actinomycetota bacterium | reverse complement strand
GCTACATCGCCGCGATGTACAAGCCGCTCGAGGAGATCAGCAACACGGTGAGCACGCTGCAGGAGCAGTTCATCAGCTTCCGCCACGCGCTCGATCTCCTCGATACCGACCCCGACATCAAGGAACGGTCCCACGCCAAGACGATCGGCCGGGCCGAGGGGAGGGTGGCCTTCGAGGACGTGAGCTTCAGCTACTCCGGGCGGCAGGGCACGCTCAAGCACGCCTCCTTCGAGGCTCGCGCGGGACAGCGCGTGGCCATCGTCGGCCCCACCGGCGCAGGCAAGAGCACCCTGCTCAGCCTGCTGCCGCGATTTTACGATCCCGCCAGCGGCCGGGTGCGGCTGGACCGATTCGACGTGCGCGACCTCACACTGGACTCGCTGCGGGCCCAGATCAGCGTCGTGCTTCAAGAGCCGCTGCTGTTCTCGGGCACCATCCGCGACAACATCCGCTACGGGCGACTCGAGGCGAGCGACGAGGAGCTGGAGGACGCGGCCAGGGCGGCCAACGTGCACGACTTCGTCATCCGTCTCCCCCAGGGGTACGAGACGGTGATCGGGGAGCGGGGATCTCAGCTCTCCGGTGGTGAGCGTCAGCGCATCTCGGTCGCCCGGGCCTTCCTCAAGGACGCTCCCGTGCTGATCCTCGACGAGCCCACCTCCTCGATCGACTCCCAGACCGAAGCGGTGATCCTCGAGGCGCTCGGACGGCTCATGGAGGGACGGACGACCTTCATGGTCGCCCACCGGCTGTCCACAGTCGCCGACGCCGACCTGACCCTTGTGGTCAACCACGGTGAGATCGTCGAGCAGGGGTCCCACGAGCAGTTGGTGATGGCCGGCGGCCTCTACCGTCAGCTCTACGACGCCCAGCACGGTGCTCGGCGCAGGCGCGCGGCGGAGGACGTCTCGGCTGAACGCCTTGCTGAGATGACGGGCGCGATCGCCGCGGCACGTGAGAGCGGCAAGCCGGTGTCGGGCCCGCCGATCGCCGATCTCGCGCGTGCCATGGCGCACCGGGAGCCCGATGGCTCGGTCAACGGAAGCGATGCCTCTCACGCAGCCTGGCTGCTGCTCGGCGCGGCGTGGCCGCTGCTGCAAGACGGCTCGCCAGAGGCCCTTCGTCAGCTGGCTGCGCGCGAGGACGACACCGATCCGGCGGCCGCCGAGGCGGGGGAGCTGGCCCGCCGCGTGATGCGCGACCTCGGTCTGGAGGACGGCCCGGTTGCGGGCGGCCGGCAGGAGCAGCGCCAGGCCGACGGCATGATCGCGCGGCTCTACCACAGGGCCGCGGAAGCCGAGGTGACGCAGTGAGCCCCTCCCGACCGGCGATCGTCGTCCTCGGCATGATGGCCAAGATCCCCGTTCCGGGGGTCATGTGGCAGACCATCCACTACCTGCTGGGCTTTCGGCGCCTCGGCTTCGACGCCTACTACGTCGAGGCGCACGGCCGCACGCCATCGATGCTGATGGAGCGGGCCACCGACGACAGCGCCTCCCGGGCCGCGCAGACCATCGACCGGGTGATGCGGCGCTTCGACCTCTCCGACCGCTGGGCCTACGCGGCGGTGCACGACGACAAGCGCTGTTTCGGCATCGGAGAGCAGCGCCTGCGCCGGCTTCTCAGCGAGGCGGAGCTGATCGTGAACCTGCACGGCGGCACAGAGCCGCTTCCCGAGATGAGCCAGACCGGGCGCCTGGTGTACCTCGAGACGGACCCCGTACAGCTTCAGGTCGAGCTGCACGACGGCGTGGAGCGCAGCTACGCGTTCCTCGAGCCTCACAGCGCGTTCTTCACCTTTGCCGAGAACCTGGGGAAGCCGGGGTGCGGCCTGCCCGTGTGCGAGCGCTTCGACTTTCGCCCGACACGCCAGCCCGTGTTGATCGACATGTGGGCCGGGCGCTCGGCTGTTGACGGAGACCGCTTCACGACCGTGGGCAACTGGCGCCAGCCCTGGCGCGATGTCCGCCTCGGGGATGAGGTCTATGGCTGGAGCAAGGATCAGGAGTGGTCCAAGTTCCTGACGCTTCCCGCCCGCACGGGTCAGTCCTTCGAGCTCGCGCTGAGTGGTTGCGGGCCCGGCCAGCGCACGTTCCTCGAGAATCGCGGCTGGAGCGTCCGTGAGGCATTGGACTTCGCGACCGACGGTGACGCCTACCGCGACTTCATCGCGGACTCCCGGGGTGAGTTCACCGTCGCCAAGGACCAGAACGTCCGGCTGCGCACGGGCTGGTTCAGCGATCGCAGCGCCACATACCTCGCGGCGGGCCGCCCCGTCGTGACACAGGACACCGGCTTCGGGTCCGTCCTGCCCGCCGGTGACGGGTTGTTCGCCGTCTCCGACATCGACCAGGCGGCCGCGGCCATCGAGGCGATCAACGCGGACCTGCCCCGCCACACAAGGGCGGCCGCCGAGGTCGCCCGCGAGCACTTCGACGCAGACGTCGTTCTCGGACGACTGCTCGACGATCTCGGCGTCAACACGCGTGGACGGTCGGGCGGCGCGGTCGCACCGCACCGAAACGGCCACGTGAACAGCGGCCACGAGTCATCCACCCGAGGAAGGACCTCCATGCGTTCCACCATCTCCGTGATCGTCCCCTGCTTCAACCTGGGCGAGTACCTCGACGAGGCGGTCGACAGCGTCCTCGCGCAGACCCGGCCGCCCGACGAGCTGATCGTCGTCGACGACGGCTCCACCGACGAGCACACCCTCGACGTGCTCAACGGGCTGCGCGAGCGGGGGATGATGGTCTTTCGCACGCCGAACCGTGGAGCACCCGCCGCGCGCAACTACGGCGTCGAGCGCGCGGGCGGCGACTACATACTGTGCCTGGACGCCGACGACGTGCTTCTGCCCGCCCACCTCGAGCGTACGACGGCCGCCATGGACACGAGCCCCGACGCCGGCATCGTCGCCGCCCAGCTCGAGTTCTTCGGCACCGTGACCGGCACGTGGCGGCCGCCTCCGTACTCGCTGCGCACGATGCTGTGGAAGAACTGCCTGCCGAGCGCGTCGCTCTTTCGCCGGCGCTGCTGGGCCGAGGCCGGTGGCTATACCCCCGAGCTCGAGGCCTGCCACGACTGGGACCTGTGGCTCTCGATCGTGGAGAAGGGGTGGAGGTGGGAGGTCGTCGAGGAGTCGCTCTACCGCTACCGCCGCCGCGACGGCTCCATCTCCGACCACCGCGAGGCCCACCGCCCCCGCATCATCGGAGCCATGATGCGCCGGCACGAGCAGACCTACGCCGCCCACGGGATCGACGCGATCGTCGAGGTCGACGGACAGCTGCGCGAGACCACCGAGCGCCTCGAGCGCTTCAAGCGCGACAACGCCAAGCAGGCCGCCAAGATCCGCGGGCTCGAGGAGGCGGCGCGCCCGCCTGCCGACGAGCAGGTCGAAGGCTTCCGGGCGCTCGTCGACGCGCACCTGCCGGCCGGCGCGACCGCGCTGGTGGTCACCAAGGGCGATGAGGACCTGCTCGAGGTCGGCGACCGGCGGGCGTGGCACTTCCCCCGGCGCTCGGACGGCGGCTGGCTCGGGCACCATCCGCGCACCGACGACGAGGCGATCGAGATGCTCGAGGAGGTCCGCGCCTCGGGGGCCGAGTATCTCTGCTTCCCCCGCAAGGAGGGTTGGTGGTTCAAGCGCTACGACGCCCTGCGCAAGTACCTGTCGCAGACGTACTCAGTCGTAGCCCGCACGGAGGAAGGCGTGATCATCGACGTGCGCGAGCCGATGCGCCGGCGCAGCTTCTCGGTGGTGATCTGCACCTACCGCCGGCCGGAGCTGGTGGCCGACGCCATGCGGTCGATCTTCGCGCAGGACTACCCCAAGGACCGCTACGAGCTGATCGTGGTCAACAACGCCTCGCCGGACGAGACCGAGCAGGTGGTGCTCGAGGCTGCGCGCGACTGTCCGGTGCCCTTCCAGTACCTGGTCGAGGAGCGCAACGGCCTCTCGTTCGCGCGCAACACCGGGATCGAGGCGACCGGCAACGAGTTCGTGGCCTTCCTCGACGACGACGCCCTCGCCTGCCGCGACTGGATGGCCACCTTCAACGGCGTGATCGACGAGCACCATGCCCTCGTGGTGGGGGGGCGGGTGGAGAAGGCCTTCGAGGAGGGCTTCGAGCCGCCGGCCTGGCTCGACTACCAGTACGTCAAGCACTTCTTCGGCGTCAACTACCGCGACCGCGGACGCAAGGAGTCGGTCTTTCGCATCCGCTACCCGCTCTACCTGACCGGCGCCAACCTCGCCTACGCGCGCAAGCTGTTCGACCACTTCGGCGGCTTCGACACCCGCCTCGGGCGAGACGGCAAGAGCCTGCTGGGCGGCGAGGAGTCCTACCTCAACATGGTCCTCGACAAGCACGACATCCCGCTCTACTACTCAGACGACGCCTGGGTCGACCATCACATCCAGAGCTTTCGCGTCACCAAGGAGCACCTGCGCAGCAAGGCCTACTGGTCGGGGGCCACCAACGCGGTCATGCACCCGATGTTCTTCGGCTTCGACGAGGTGCGGGCGCGCACCGAGGGCAACCGCAAGGAGATCCGCCGCCGTCTCGGCGAGATCGGCAGGGAGCCGCGCAGCCCCGAGAACTTCATGCGCGAGCTCAGGCTGATCTACAGCCTGAGCTTCCTGAAGAAGTTCCACATGCGAGACCTCGAGCGCCGCTTCGGGCGACACCGCACAGAGCCGGCGCCGGTGACCTGGGGGGTCGAGCAGTGGATCGAGGAGGTCCGGAGCTGGACCGACAGCGTCGCGAAGCACGAGCGTCTGCTGGCCCTGGCCCGCGAGGCCGGAGACGATGCCCTGGCGGCCGAGGCCGAGAGCAGGCTGGCCGGCGGCGGACCCCCGTCCGAGTCCATGATCCCCAGGGCGCCGGTCCAGTTCAGCCGGGCCGAGTACGACCAGCTCGTGGGCCGTGTGCGCCAGCGGGTCTCGGCCTCGGTGCCGCCGGGGGCCGACGTGGCGATTGCCAGCAAGGGCGACGACACGCTGCTGCGCTTGGAGGGCCGCCGCGGCCGGCACTTCCCTCAACTGAGCGACGGCACCTACTCGGGGTTCTACCCCGAGGATGACGTGGCCGCAGTCGACCACGTCGAGGAGCTGCGTCGGCGAGGCGTCACCCACCTGGTCTTCCCCGCCACCGCGCTGTGGTGGCACAACCACTACGACGGCTTGGCCCGCCACCTGGCCACCGAGCACGAGCCAATCGTCGTGGAGCCCGAGACCTGCGTCATCTACCGGCTCGCCGAACCCGGCTTGGCGGTACTCGCCGGCGCCAACGGCAACGGTGCCGTTGCAGGGCGGGCCTCATGAGCGCCCCCACCGCGCACCAGGCCGCCGGTGCCGTCGAGTGCCCGCTGTGCCGAGGGACCTTCGAGGCCTTCGCGCCCACCGCCCGGAGGGAGGAGGCGGTCTGCCCGGGCTGCCAGTCGCGAGAGCGACACCGGGCTCTGTGGCTGATGCTCGAAGAGCGCCTCGACCTCCTCGAGAACGCGGATTCGCTGCTGCACTTCGCGCCCGAAGAGTGCTTGGCGGACCGCCTGGCGGCGGTGGCGCGACTGCGGTACATCACCGCAGATCTCGACGCCTGGCGGGCGGACCTGCCGCTCGACCTCATGGACCTCAAGCTGCCCGACGAGGCGTTCGGCGCGATTCTGTGCTCGCACGTCCTCGAGCACGTCCCCGACGACCGGCGCGCGATGGCCGAGCTGCATCGCATCCTCAAGCCGGGCGGGTGGCTGGTGGTGATGGTTCCGCTCGACGTCAGCCGGGCTGAGACCTACGAGGACGCCTCGATCACCGATCCGCAGGAGCGCCTGGCCGCCTTCCGCCAAGAGGACCACGTGCGCCTGTACGCCCCGGACATCGCCGACCGCCTGAGCGCGGCCGGCTTCGAGGTCGAGGAGATCCCGGTGGCCGAGCAGGTGGGCCCCGACGGAGCGCGACGGTACGGGCTCCTGCCCTCGGACCATGTCTTCCTGTGCCACCGGTGAGGTGGTCAGCGATGCCCGCGCGCCTGAGGCGCACGCCGGCTGCCGTAGCGCCGCCGGAGGTCCTCGGCGGTGACGAAGTCGCCTCCGGGGGGGATGCCCTCCTCTACCGTCCGCCACGCCTCGTCGGGCGGCTCGGGCTTGAGGCTCAGCCGAAACGTTCTGCCCTTCGCGGGACGGACCCAGACGTCGGAGACCTGCAGCGGGAAGTCCGGGCCGGCGCACAGCGCCGGGTACGGGTCGCGGCAGCGCTTCCAGAGCAGGTAGCGCGCGGTCGGAAAGCCGATCACGTTCACCTTCGACAGAGCCACGCGGCCGACGGGTCCCCGGTCGCCGCGCAGGAAGAGCCCCTGGTAGGCGGTCGTGCCGGTGAAGCGGTGCACGCGGAGCTCCCTCACGCCGCCCCACGTCTGGATCACGTCGGGGTGGTTGTCGCTGAACCCCTTCTCATCCCGCGCGTGAAGGTCGGCCACCCGTGTGTTCTGTACCTGGACAACGGCCTCGGGCGCCGCGATGTGGATGCCCTCGGACAGGTCGCCCCCCCGGTTGTCGATCAGCAGGCCCTCGACGTGCACGGTGCCCGTCTGCCCGGCGATCAGCAGCCCGCGCCGCTCGGCTACGCCGGCACGCGGGCCCGCCGGTGGGATCGTGATGTGACCGCCGACGAGCACCACGTTCCGGCCGCCGACGATCGACAGGCCGCCGACCGCGCGGCCCGGCTCGCGCAGCACGACGCGGTAGTCGCGGCCGGCTTCGAGCCGAAGCTCGCCGCCCCGACTGCCGACCTCGATTACCTTCGGCTTCACCAGCCGCGGGGCGGGCCAGCGCAGCCCCCAGTCGGAGTCGCGCACCGGCTCCTGGCCACATCCCGCCAGCAGCCCGGCGACCAACCCCACGACGACGCAGCCCGATCGTCGCATACGTCCGTCCGGCCTGAGGTGGTGGGTGCTCACCGTCGCTCGAGCTTAGGAGCGGCGTATGGCCACCGAACACCTACTCAACCGGCCCGTCTCGAGCAAAGGAGAGCACCTTGAGCACTGAACAGAGGGACACGCAGGCCGGTGTATACGGCCGGTTCTGGGACCACTACGTCGAGAACCTCGCCGCGGGGATGACCCAGCGCCATGGCGACGAGCCCGCCTGGCCCGGAGACGAGTGGGGCTCGCCGGCCGCATGGGCCGAGCGATTCGCGGACCTCTTCGAGCCCGCGGTCAGCGGCTGGGAGCGCGCCGTCGAGATCGGCCCCGGCTCGGGCAAGTACACCCTGAAGGTGCTCGAGCGCTCCCCGGAGGCTGTGCTGCGCGCATACGACGTGAGCGCCAAGTTCCTCGAGGTCTGCACGGAGCGCTGTGGCGACCACGTGAGCAACGGCCGGCTCACCCCCCACCTCCTGCACGCGGTGGATCCAGCCCAGCTTCTCGACGACCTCGAGGCAGCCGGCTGGCGCCGGCGGGTCGACGGCTTCTACTCGATCGACGTCATGGTGCACATCGACCTCCAGTACCTGATCGTGTACTGGCTGACCTCGGCCCTCGTGCTCAGACCGGGAGGCCAGCTCGTGATGACGCTGAACGACGTCACGCGCGAGCCGGGCTTCGAGAAGCTGCTCAGGGACATCCCCTGGACCTACCCCGCCCAGGGCCGGCCGCTCGGCAGCGGCAAGTTCGAGTGGCTGAGCCCGGAGATCATCGAGTCGGTCCTGCCGAGGCTCGGCTTCCGCCTGGTCAAGCTGACCGAGGCGGGGCGCGACTGCCACGTGGTCGCCGAGCTCGAGGACCCGGAGCGAGCCGATGTGCTCGCCGGCCACCTGCGACCGGGGAGCAGCTGAGCAGGCGATGGAGCTGGTCGACTCCGCCTACCCCTCGACCGATCTCGCGGTCAGCGGCCCCAACGAGGCGACGGTGGAGTTCCTCCGAGCCAGTGGCTGCCGCCGGGTCGCCGAGATCGGCGTCTACCGGGGTGACACCGCGGAGAAGCTCGCCGAGCACCTGGCGGGGGAGGGGGAGCTTCACCTCTTCGACTTCGAGGACAGGGTCGCCGAGGTGTCGGCGCGGCTGAAGGCCGCGGGTCACGAGAACGTGGTCGCGCACGGGAACTCGCGCAAGCTCATGGACTCCTACAACTGGAGCCTGATGCGGCTCCTGTGCGACCACCCGGAGCCGATCTTCGACTACGTGTTCCTCGACGGCGCACACACTTGGTCGCAGGATGCGCTCGCCTGCTGCCTGGCCGACCGACTGCTGGCCGACGGCGGCTATCTCGACTTCGACGACTACTGGTGGACGATCGCGCGCTCGCCCTCGATGAACCCCGAGGCCTTCCCCGCGACGGACAAGCTCTACACGGAGGAGCAGATCGAGGAGCGTCAGGTGGCGCTGGTGGTCGACCTGCTGGTGCGCCGTGACCCACGCTACGAGGAGGTCGTCGAGAACAAGATCTTCCGGAAGAGGGCGACGTGAGCGCTCCGCTGGTCAGCGTGTGCGTGCCCACTCGCAACCAGGCCTCCTACCTGGGTGACGCGCTCGCCGGCGCCCTCGCGCAGGACGTCGACCTCGAGCTGTTGGTGCACGACGACGCCTCGACCGACGAGACCGCCGCGGTGGTGGCCCGAGCGGAGGACTCGCGCATCCGCTACGTGCGCCACGAGCGCCCGCTCGGGGTGGCAGTGAACCGCAACACCTGCCTGGCGGCCGCGCGCGGGCGCTACGTGGCCTGGCTCGACTCCGACGACGAGTATCTGCCGGGCATGCTCGAGCGCCAGCTGGCGGTGCTCGAGAACGGCCCTGAGGTGGGCCTCGTGCACGGCGGCTTCCACCTCGTGGGAGCGGGCGGCGAGCGTCTGCCGGATTGGCCCGCCCCCTTCGAGCGGGACGTCGTGGAGCCGGCGCGCGAGGCTTTCAGGCAGCTGATCGCATCCAACGAGCTGACCACCTCGACGGTGGTAGCCCGGCGCAGCCATCACGAGGCCGCTCGGTTTCGGCCGGGCGTCGGCGCGAGCAGCAGCGACTGGGACGCCTGGCTGCGGATCGCGCGCCACGTCGGCGTCGCCTATACCGCCGCCCCCGTGGCCCGCTACCGCCAGCACCCCGAGACGATCTCGCGCGCGACTTCGCCGAGCGGTGAGCGCCTGCGCTGCGACATCGCGGTCGTCCGCCACGTCCTCCGGCGCCACGCCCGCGGGCTGCCGGAGTTCTCACGGATCGCCTCCGCGGCGCGGGCGGCGCTCGCGGTCAAGGCC
>JALZII010000153.1 GCA_030860365.1 Actinomycetota bacterium | reverse complement strand
TTTCCATCGTTCCAACTCGAGAACAAGCCGAGCCTAGGGCGCGAGGGTGTTCGGTCGCTGTGCGCGCACCCGGAGGGTGACAATGCCGCTCATGGACATCCCTGGGATCGCTTTCTCCGGGTCCAGTGACGGCGTCAGACCCGAGCAGCTCACGGGCTTTTTCGTTGGCTGGAGCCACGAGCCGAGCGCGAGCTTCATCTCCTGATGCTTCGCCGCAGCGATCAGGTCGTGATCGCGCGCGACACGCAGGTCGACTCGGTCGTGGGCTTCGCGACCGCTTTGACCGACGGGCTGATCTCGGCCTACATCACTCTCCTCGAGGTCAAGCCGGGCTACCAGCGACGCGGAATCGGAAGCGAGCTCGTGCGGCGGATGCTCTCCTCGCTACAACCGCTGTGATGCGTATCCGGTTGACTCCAAGTGGGGTCAGGCGGCGGTTCGGCGGGTGATCTGGCCATAGGTCGTGGGCTCGTGCAGGGCGCCGAGGCCAAGGAGTGTCTGGAAGGCGGCCATCGGGGTGACGCGGCGGTTGTGACGGAAGACGTACTCGTCGAGGTAGACGGGCAGGTGCTGGTCGCTGACGCCGCGGTGCGTGCCGTCCATCCAGGCCTTGAAGTTGGAGATCGCGCGGTGCGCGCGGGGCAGCAGCTGCTCGCCGGGCAGGGCGCTGCTCTGCGGCCGGCGGCGATGGTCATAGCCGTGCTTGGCCAGCGTCTTGTAGGACTGCAGCCCGTCGGTGTGCACGATCGCGCAGGGCGCCGTCGTTGCCTTGGTGAAGGCCAGCAGTGCGGGGCCTGAGGCGTCGGGCAGGACCGCCAGGCGCAGGCGCCCGGAGCCCTGGCCACGGACCTCGATCGCGACGCCGCACAGCGCCTTCTTGCCACGTTGGCGCCCGCCCTTGAGGCCTTCCTCGTGACCGCCGAGGTAGAACTCGTCGATCTCGACCTCGTCCGTGAGCGGCGTGCGCTCGGGCGCGACCATCGCGCGGCGCAGCTTCTGCAAGATCAGCCAGGCGGTCTCATAACGGGAGAGCCCGAGCTGGCGCTGCAGCTGCTTGGCCGAGATTCCCGGGTGGTGCGTCGCGACCAGATACGCCGCCCAGAACCACGCTCGCAACGGTGTTCGCGTCCCGTGCATGACCGTTCCGGCGGTCACCGACGTCTGCTGCCCACACGCAGTGCAGACCCACAGATGCCGGCGCGTCTCACCGCCCGCCCGCTCGCCGCCGCAGCCCGGACACACGAACCCTTCCGGCCACCGCGACGCGAACAGGTACTCACGACAGGACTCCTCGGTCGCGAAGCGCTCCTGGAACTCCATGATCGTCCGAGGGTACGCCGGCCGCGCCACACCGCCGAAGCTACGTCAACGCCCGGATGGAGCGAACCGGATACGCATCACGTCGCTAGTCGGGGCAGGTCCGTGCGGCGGCGCGCGTAACCCGCCTGCACCGCGTCGGCCAAGCGCTGAAGCAGCCCCTGCCAGCGCACGGCGGGCACGCCGACGCGGACGACCTCTCCCTGCAACGGATGGACGACTTCCAGGAAACGGCGGCGACCATCCTGGCGCAGCTCGACGAGCTCCAGCGCCTCGAGCGCCTCGACTGCGAGCCGCTCGTCGTCGCCGAGGACGTCGAGCTCGAGCGGCGCGCCCGCCACCACCAATTCGAGCACCCGCCGCTGCGCCGCGTCGAGATCGCCGAGACGCAGGTCGACCAGCTCCGCGATGCGAGTCCCGACGGCGATCTTCGTGTCGCTCCAGCGCCAGATCCCGCCGCTGTCCACGAGCAGTCCGTGGTCGCGCCCGTAGCGCACGAGCTCGCGCAGAAACTGCACGTTGCCGCGCGTGAGCTTCCACAGGGCGTTCGCGCTGCGCCCCTCGACGGGGCCGCCGAGGATCTCGTCGAGCAGCCGCTCGACCTCCTCGCGACCGAGCTCTCGGAGGCCGATACGCTCGCACAGCTCGTCCTTCCACAGTGCGGCGAGGGCGTCGGGCGCGCCGGCTTCGCGGCGAAGCGTCACCACCACGAACGCATCACGCGTCGCCGCCAGCTGGTGTACCAGCGCCGCCGACGCGTCGTCGAGGAGGTGGCCGTCGTCCACGCAGAGC
>JALZII010000137.1 GCA_030860365.1 Actinomycetota bacterium | reverse complement strand
GCGCTCCGGAGCCCGGACGCTTCGGCGGAGCCGAGGGCGTGGCGCAGGTGGTCGCCCCCGCGGGCCGGGTGCGCCGCCGCGACGGCGGGGAGCGCAGCCTGCCCCTCGACGATCGTGCTCGTTCGGTCGCCCGAAGCGGGCGAGGGAGCGAGGTCTACGACACCGACGTCGACGGCACGCACCTGCTGGTGCTGGTCCGCGGCCTCGGCCGTCGGGGGGCGGTTCAGGTGGCCCGGCCGCTCACCGAGGTCGACGACTCGCTGAGCCGCGTGCTGCTGGCTGTGGTGGTGATCGGCCTGCTCGGGGTGGCCCTCGCCGCGCTGCTCGGCGCGCTGGTGGCCCGCGCGGCACTGGCTCCCATCGGCCGCTTCACTCGCCGCACCGAGGCGATCGCCGCCCGGCCCGACCTCTCCGAGCGCATCGAGGTCAAGGGCCGGGACGAGCTGGGCCGCCTCGCCGCCAGCTTCAACGCCACCCTCGATGCCTTGGAGGGTGCGGTCGACTCCCAGCGGCGGTTGGTCGCCGACGCCAGCCACGAGCTGCGAACGCCTATCGCGAGCCTGCGCGCCAACTTCGAGACGTTGCGAGAGAGCGAGCGCTTGTTTCCCGACGAGCGTGAGGCGCTGCGGGCCGACATCGTGGAGGAGCTCGACGAGCTGACCGCACTGGTGGCCGACGTGGTCGAGCTGGCCCGGGGGGCGCGCCCCGAGGAGTCGCTCGACGACGTGCGGCTGGACGAGCTGGTCGAGCAGCTGGTCGAGCGCGCCCGTCGCCGCGCCGACAACCGGGTCGTCTACGCGACCAGCCTCCAGCCCACGCTGGTCCGCGGCGCGCCGGACCGGATCACGCGGGCCGTCTCCAACCTGCTCGACAACGCGCGCAAGTGGAGTCCGCCCGGTGGCGAGGTCGAGATAGAGCTCCAAGACGGCACGCTGAGCATGCGCGATCAAGGCCCGGGCTTCGCCGAGGAGGACCTCCCCAGGGTCTTCGAGCGCTTCTACCGCTCCGACGAGGCACGCGGCACACAGGGCTCGGGCTTGGGCCTCGCCATCGTCAAGCAGGCCGCCGAGACCCATGGAGGGGTCGTGGAGGCGGCCAACGCCCCGGGCGGCGGGGCACTCGTGCGCGTGAGCTTCGGTCCGTCGCTCGATCCGGCTGAGGCCGCTCCGGGCGAGGGGTCGTTGGCACCCGGCTGAGGATCGGCCGTCGCCCTCGGAGCTCGTCGATCAACCGGAAGAGAACCTCCGCGCCGCCGCTTTGCGGGCGGACCGAATGCTAGATTCGGCGCGGCCTGGTGGGCGTAGCTCAGTTGGTAGAGCTCCTGGTTGTGGTCCAGGCGGTCGCGGGTTCAAGTCCCGTCGCTCACCCCTCGTAGAGCCGCTGATAGAAGCGAGCTGGCCGCCGCGCCCCGGCTCAGGATCCGACTGGCTTCACGCCGACGAGCAGTGCCATCTCGAGCCACTTCCAGTAGCAGTCGACGTCGTCGAAGCCGAGCTCTCGCAGCCACCCGAGCTGGGTCTCGACGTCGAGCAGGCGGTCCGACGGATCTTCGTCGTCGAGTGGCTCGTCGATCGCCGCGAAGAACGCGAGATGCAGGCGGTGGGTCGGCGAGGCCACGTGCTCGAGGTTGGCGAAGACGCCGCCGGGCTCGAGGAGATCGGAGATCTCGCCATAGAGCGAGCGCTTTCGCTCGTGCTCGAGGTGGTGGATGGCAAACGAGGAGACGACGGCATCGAAGCGCCCGAGCACGGGCAGCGGCTCGGCGAGGTCGTGCTCTCGGAGCGTGATGCGCCGGACGTCGAGGAAGCGCTCGTGCGCCGCCTGGAGCATGGGCTCGGAGACGTCGAGGCCCACTCCAAGCATCTGGGGGCGATCAGGTAAGAGCAGGCTGAGCAGCCGCCCATCGCCCGTCCCGAGGTCGAGGATGCGTCGGGCATCGCCAGGCACCTGCTCGAGCAGGGCGCCCTCTCCCTCTGCGCGGTGCGGATAGGCGTCTGCCCGGGCGAGGTAGCGCAGGGCGTGTTCCGGGGTCGCCCATTCCTCGGCTGTCATGGCCAGATGCTCACAGGTCCGCAGACGCCGCGGCACCTGTCCGCCGTTCTGGGTCCTTGGGCTAGCCCTTCTGGGGGTCAAGTGTGTTGGCCGAGAAGCCGATGACTGTCTCAGCGCCAACCGGCCCGAACTTGGCCGCGGGTGCTCAAGATCCCATCACACAGCCCCCGGGCCTGACTGACAGGCCTAATGGGAGCAACAGGAGACAAGCGATGAACCGCGCGTTCGAATCCCCGGCTCAAGCAGCACAGCGATCCGCCGGCAGCGTCCCTTGCCTGCCACCGGCCCCCGGGAGCTGACGTGAGAAAGCAGGGCAG
>JALZII010000131.1 GCA_030860365.1 Actinomycetota bacterium | reverse complement strand
AGCTGGGCTCGAAGGGCTTCCGCGCCGACGGCCGCGGGGTGGCCCGGGTGAGGCTGCGCCTGAGCCGCGCCAGCCGCGCGCTGCTTCGCCGCAGCCGCCGCCTGCGCCTGAAGGCCACGGTCTCGGCGGCGGGACGCAGGAGCACCCGCACGTTCGTCCTCAAGGCCCCGCGCAGATAAATCATCTGGCACAGCGGGGCCTTGGGCCCCGCGCAGCGAGCTGTCTCTACCAACCGGGTGGCGTCGGCTCGGCTGCTTCCTGATCAGCGTCGATCTTCCAATCTCCGTCTTGGCGAAGGAGGAACTCCTTGAGCTGGGTCTTCCCGCGGGGGGTGTTGAACTCGGAGACCGCCACGGCCCTTTCGCCCCTCACCGTGACCCGGGTCACCTTGATCTCGCGACCCGGCACCAACCGCTCCGCGACCTGCCCGATTTCCTTTACCTGCTCGCGACAGGAAGTGCCCTTGGGAGCCAGCTCGCTCTTGTCAGCCCGGTTTTCCTTCACGAACTGTCGCCGGTAGGAGCTCGTGTAGAGCGAGCAGGCACGCGCCCCGTCGCCGTCGTAGAGCGCGTCGCGCTCCCTCGCCAAGGCCTCCTTCACGGCGGCTTCGTCCGCTCGGGCACCGGAGCTGCCGCGACCGTCCTCGCCACCGCAACCGCCGAGCACACCGATGAGGACAATGATTCCGAGCCGCCATCTGAGCTTGGTTGCGAGGGTTCGAAAATGCACCGCGCTGCCGGACCGAGCGGGAGGGGGTTTCCGGGAGACGTTTTCCTACTGGATCGGTGACGAGAGCCTAACCGGGCGGTGGCTTCGAAGCCGGCGGGTGGGATGGGCGGCGGGCACCCCAAGCGGCGATCGGTCGCGCGCGGCACCGGCCCGGGCCCGGCTCATTTGGCCAGGCTCTGGGTTCCGTGCCGGCTCGGCTCGGCTCGGCGGTGCGCGCGCGGCGCGCCAAGCGCCTCGGCGTGTTGCAAGACGACTTAGGGCTTCTCGGGCAGGCGTCTGCGCCCGGTGCAAGCGTTGCACCCCTCGCAGTCCTTCCCCGAGCTAGACGTTTGACGGTTTAGGGCTCCCGCTCAACCGTCTGGATATGCGTACGATCAAGAGGGTGATGCGTCACATAGCGGTGGCCGCTGCATGCCTTGGCCTCCTGGCTTGGGCCGCCCCTGCCCAAGCCGCTCCCGAGGCCGTCCCGGGCGAGTTGCTGGTGCGCTTCGAGCCCGGTGTGTCGAGCGCCGGGCGCGTCGACGCCCGGGGAGACGCCGACGTCTCGCTCGAGCGCACCTCCACGATCCCGCGGCTCCAGCTCGTGGAGGTCAAGAAGGGCCAGTCGGTGGGCGAGGCCGATCGCGAGCTCGAGGCCGACCCGCGCGTGAGCTACGCCGAGCCCAACAACGTCGTGCGGCCCGCCGCGACCCCGAACGACCCGTTCTTCGGCTCGCTCTGGGGGCTCCACAACACCGGCCAGTTCGTGAACGGCACCAGCGGCCTGGCCGACAAGGACATCGATGCGCCGGAGGCCTGGGCCCTTACGCGGGGCAGCCCGTCGGTGACCGTCGCGGTGGCCGACACGGGCGTGGCCTACGACCACCCGGACCTGGTCTCGCGGATGTGGCAGAACGCGGTCGAGGCGAGCGGCCGGCCAGGAGTGGACGACGACGGCAACGGCGTGGCCGACGACGTGCGGGGCCTCGACACGATCGACCGCGACACCGACCCACGTGACGCCGAGGGCCACGGCACCCATGTAGCGGGCACGATCGGCGCCGCCGGGGGCAATGGCATCGGTGTCACCGGCGTGGCCCAGGACGTCCGCTTGATGCCGGTGCGCGTCCTCGGCCCGAGCGGGGGCACCGACTTCACACTGGCCGAGGGCTTCGACTATGCGGCCAGGAGCGGAGCCGACGTGGTCAACGCCTCGCTGAGCGGCGGTGGCACCTCTCCGGCCGCGCGGAACATCGTGGCCGCGCACCCCGGGACCCTCTTCGTGGTGGCCGCGGGCAACGGGGAGAACGGGGGCGGGGGCAAGGACATCGATGCCTCGACGGCGGACACGCGCTACCCCTGCAACATCCCGGAGGGCAACCTGGTGTGCGTGACCGCCACCGACCAGTTCGACCAGCGCGCGGGGTTCTCGAACTACGGTGCCACCTCTGTGGACCTCGCTGCCCCGGGGACAGACGTCCTCTCGACCGACATCCCGCCCGCCGAGGAGCTGCCCGGCTCCCGCGAGGACTTCGAGGCCGACCTGGCCGGACGCTGGGCGGCGAGCGGCACCTGGGCGCGGACGGATGCCTACCGGGCGGCGGGCAGCTGGTCGGCCACAGACTCGCCGGGCGGCAGCTACGCCGAGAACGCCGACAGCACGCTCGAGGCCGGCCAGCCCTATGACCTGAGCGGCCGGCAGGACTGCAACGTGCACTTTCGCGGGCGCCTGCGCACCGAGTCCGGCTTCGACTTCCTGAGGGTCGAGACCTCGCCCGATGGGGGCACTTGGACCGAGCGCGGCAGGTGGTCGGGCTACTCGCCGGGCGACGGCTTCGCCTCCTACGCAACCGACCTGGGCGCCGACGGAGCTCAGACCCGCCTGCGCTTCCGCCTCACGAGCGACGGCTCCGTGAACGACGACGGGGCGTACATCGACGACGTACGCGTGCTCTGCACGGGCGCGTACACGTCCTCGAGCTACCGTTACTCCCGCGGCACCTCGATGGCCTCGCCCCACGTGGCCGGTGCGGCCGCGCTCGTGAAGTCGCTGCGGCCCACGGCGACCGTTGCGCAGCTGCGCGCCGCCCTCCTCGGAGGGGCAGACCCGGTGCCCGGTCTCACGGGCACGGTCACCAACCGCCGTCTCAACGCGCGGGGTGCGCT
>JALZII010000127.1 GCA_030860365.1 Actinomycetota bacterium | reverse complement strand
CCAAGGACAGGGCCCTGGCACAAGCGGCGGGTGAGCACACGGAGGCCGAGGTCCTCCTGCTGGAAGCGCCCGAGGCAGGCTGAGTAGCATGGATCGGGTGAGAGAAGAGTCCACGTTTCGCGTAAAGGCCGGGCTCGCCGAGATGCTCAAGGGCGGCGTGATCATGGACGTGATCGACGCCGAGCAGGCCCGCATCGCGGAGTCCGCGGGCGCGGCCGCGGTGATGGCGTTGGAGCGCGTCCCCTCCGACATCCGCGCCGACGGCGGGGTGGCCCGCATGGCCGATCCGACCAAGGTCGAGGAGATCCAGGCCGCGGTCACGATCCCGGTGATGGCCAAGGCGCGCATCGGCCACTACGTGGAGGCCGAGGTGCTGCAGGCGCTGGAGGTCGACTACATCGACGAGTCCGAGGTGCTCACCCCGGCCGACGAGGCCAACCACATCGACAAGTGGGCCTTCAACGCGCCCTTCGTGTGCGGCGCGACCAACCTGGGTGAGGCGCTGCGGCGCGTCGCCGAGGGGGCGGCGATGATCCGCTCCAAGGGCGAAGCCGGCACCGGCAACGTCGTGGAGGCAGTGCGCCATCTGCGCCTTATCGGCGGCGAGATCCGCCGCCTGGCGGTGCTCGATCCGGTGGAGCTGGCCGCGGCGGCCAAGAGCCTGCAGGCGCCGCTGGAGCTGGTTCGCGACGTGGCCTCCCTGGGACGCCTTCCCGTGGTGCTGTTCTCCGCCGGCGGTGTGGCCACCCCGGCCGACGCGGCGCTGATGATGCGCCTGGGCGCCGAGGGCGTGTTCGTGGGCTCGGGCATCTTCAAGGCCGAGGACCCCGAGCGCGTGGCGAAGGCCGTGGTCGAGGCCACGACGCACTTCGAGGACGCCGAGCGCATCGCCGCCGCCTCGCGTGATCTGGGCGCCGCGATGCCCGGGCTCGAGATGTCCGCCGTCGAGGCCGACGGCGGCATCCTGCACACGCGCGGCTGGTAGTGCCCGGGCCACCGCTGGTCGGCGTGCTCGCCATCCAGGGTGGGTTCGACGCGCACATCCTCGTGCTGGAGTCGCTGGGCGCGCGGACGCGCGAGGTCCGAACCGCCGCCGAGCTGGAGGGGGTGGACGCCCTGGTGATCCCCGGCGGAGAGTCGACCACCATGTCGCTTGGCATCGAACGGGAGCGGCTGGCCGAGCCGCTGCGCGAGTTGGTGCGCGAGGGCACTCCCACGCTCGGCACCTGCGCCGGGCTGATCATGCTCGACCGCGAGCACCTCGGCCTGCTCGACGTGAGCTCCCGCCGCAACGCCTTCGGTCGCCAGGTGCGCTCGTTCGAGGCCGACCTCGACCTGGGGGAGCTGGGCAAGCTGCACGCCGTGTTCATCCGGGCACCGTGGGTCGAGGATGCCGGGCCGGGGGTCGAGGTGCTGGCTGAGGTGGACGGCCACGCCGTAGCGGTGCGAAGCGAAGGCGTGGTGGCAGTCGCCTTTCACCCCGAGCTCAGCGGGGACGACGGGCTTCATCGCTGGCTGGTGGAGCGGGCTGCCGGGCGCCGCTAGTTTCCCCGCCGTGAGAGACCACCGAGCCGACGCCCTCGCCCAGATCCTCGTCCGCTACTCGACGAAGGTCGAGGAGGGCGACGTGTGCCTCATACAGTCGACGACCACGGCCGAGCCGCTGGTTCAGGCTGTCTACGAGGAGGTGCTCCGTGCCGGGGGTCTGCCGATCATGCAGCTGGCCACCGAAGGAGCCTCGGCTGCCTTCTACGAGCTGGCCTCCGAGGAGCAGCTCGACTGGGTCCCGCCCACCGCGAAGTGGGCGGTGGAGAACACCGACGTGCGCATCGCGGTGATGGCCGACGCCAACTCGCGCGAGCTCTCGAACGTCGATCCGGCCAAGCAGGCCCGCACCCAGCGGGCGCGAAAGCCGCTCATGGAGACCTCCATGCGCCGCGCGGCCGCGGGCGAGCACCGATGGGCGCTGACGCTCTTTCCGACCCACAACTATGCAGGCGAGGCCGGGATGTCGCTCAGCGCCTACGAGGACTTCTACTACGAGGCCTGTCTGGTCAACGACGGTGACCCGGTCACCGCCTGGCAGCGCCAATCCGACCAGGTCAACCGGCTGGCCGAGTGGATCGAGGGCAAGGAGGAGGTGCACATCCAGGGCCCGGGCACCGACATCACGCTGGGCGTGGGGGGGCGCCATTGGATCCCCTGCACGGGCGAGCACAACATGCCCGACGGCGAGTTCTTCACCGGCCCGGTCGAGGACTCGGTGAACGGCGAGGTCTCCTTCTCGTTCCCGGCCACCTACGGCGGCCGCGAGGTGGGCGGCGTGAAGTTCAAGTTCGAGGACGGCCGCGTGGTCGACGCCGGCGCCGATCAGGGAGAGGAGTTCCTGCTGGAGACGCTCGACACCGACCCGGGCGCCCGCACCTTGGGCGAGCTGGGCATCGGCACCAACTACGGCATAAGCACCGGTACCAAGGAGATCCTGCTCGACGAGAAGATCGGCGGGACGGTGCACCTGGCGATCGGCATGGCCTACCCCGAGTCGGGCGGCAAGAACGACTCGGCGGTGCACTGGGACATGGTCTGCGACCTGCGCCAGGGCGGCACGATCACCGTGGACGGCACCGAGTTGCAGCGCGACGGGCGCTTCGTGGTCTAGAGGCGAGCGGCGCCGGCGACCCCCACGGCCGCCGGCTCTACCCGCTGTTCGTTCTAGGCGGTGGCGGCCCGCCGCGGGGCGGAGGCCGATGCCAGGCCGGCAGCGATGCCGGCGATGGCGATCGCCAGGTGGAGGATGTTGTCGGCGGGGTTGATCGGCGCCAGTCCGAACAGGATCTGGTCTCCGACGATCAACCCCCAGATCGTCACGGCCAGGTACACGGCTCCGAAGCCCAGGGCGAACAGCCGCGCCGAGTCGGCCCGGGGGGCCATGACGAGGCCGGCGATGCCCGCGGCGAGGTGGATGATGTTGTGCCAGGCATTGACCTCGAAGAGGATGAGCTCGTCGCCCTGCACGTTCGTGCCCACCTCGAAGTCCGAGTTCACGAAGAACCCGAGGATCCCGACGAGCAGGAGCACCGCTCCAAATATCAGCGAGTACAGCTGCGCCGGGGTCTTCCCCGCGGGTTCGGCCCTGTTTGCTCTGTCTGCCATCTGCTCTCCTTGTCTTGGGGTCGCAATTCG
>JALZII010000109.1 GCA_030860365.1 Actinomycetota bacterium | reverse complement strand
GGTCAGCCCCAGCGACAGGCCGGCCCCCAGCCGGCCAGGCGGCCCGCGAAGGCAGGTCCGCCCGCTCAGGGCCGGCCGGCTCAGCGCAAGCCCCGGCCTGATCCCAGCACCGCGGAACGCCCGCCCTCCCGCCCGCCGGCGAGCGGCTAAGACACCGACCGAGAGGAGTCCCGGATGGACAGGACCCTGATCCTGGTAAAGCCCGACGCCTTCGCGCGCGGCCTGACCGGCGATATCATCGCCCGCTTCGAACAAAAGGGGCTGAAGATCGTCGCGCTCAAGCACATGACCGTCGGGCGCGACCTGGCCGAGCGCCACTACGAGGAGCACAGGGAGAAGCCCTTCTTCGCCTCGCTGGTGGACTTCATCACCGGCGGCCCGCTGGTGGCGATGGTGCTGGAGGGTCACCAGAGCGTGAGCGCCGCCCGTCAGGTGATCGGCGCCACCAACCCGCTGGAGGCAGCCCCGGGATCGATCCGCGGCGACTTCGCCGTCGAGGTGCAGGCCAACCTGGTTCACGGCTCGGACTCCGAGGATTCCGCCCGGCGCGAGACGGCGCTCTTCTTCCCTGCGGCCTGATGGCGGAGGGAGGCCTCGCCGGCCTGTCAGCGACCGCCGGCGGCTGAGCGCTTCATGGGCGAGCTGGTCCTCGCCTCCCGGTCGCCCCAGCGCCGAGCGATCCTGGCGCAGCTCGGTGTCCCCTTCGTGGTGGACGTGCCCGAGGTCGAGGAGCTGAGCGAGGGGGAGCCGCGGGCGGTCGTGCTGGAGAACTCGCTGCGAAAGGCCCGGGCCGTCCACGGCGACCTGGTGCTCGGTGTGGACACCGCCGTGGTATGCGACGGGCGCACCTACGGCAAGCCGGCCGACCGCGCCGAGGCCGAGGAGGGGCTGCGCCGTCTGGGCGACCGCGAGCACCAGGTCCTCAGCGCGGTGGCCCTGATCGGGCCCGCCGGCCGGGAGCGGACGCGGGTGGCTGGGACCAGGGTCCGCTTCCGTGCCCTCAGCGAGGCGCTGCTGGCCTGGTACCTGGACGGCGACGAGTGGCGTGAGCGCGCCGGCGGCTACGCCATCCAGGGCCGCGGCGCCGCGCTGGTGGAGGAGATCGAAGGGGATTACCTCAACGTGGTCGGCCTCCCGGTGGCCACGCTGCTCGACTTGGCCCCCGAGCTGCTCCCCCCCGGGGGAGGCGGGTGAAACGGATACACTGCGCTTCGCGGGCTGGGCTTCGTCCTCGGTCGTGTGCACGCGTTCCTGCTCGCATGTAGCGAGTCGGACCTGCGCCCTATCCTCAGACCCGTCCCTATGGGCTTCTTCTCCTACCTCACCGGCATGGGTGGCCGCGACATGGCGGTCGACCTCGGCACCGCCAATACCCTCGTGTACGTGCGGGGGCGCGGCATCGTGCTCTCCGAGCCCTCTGTGGTGGCCATCGACTCGCGGTCGGCGGAGGTGCACGCGGTGGGCATCGAGGCCAAGCGGATGCTGGGCCGCACGCCGGGCACGATTCAGGCCATCCGGCCGCTGAAGGACGGCGTGATCGCCGACTTCGACGTCACCGAGCAGATGCTGCGCCACTTCATCCAGAAGGTCCACCAGAACCGTTGGGCCCACCCCCGCGTGGTGGTCTGCGTGCCCTCGGGCGTGACCGGGGTCGAGAAGCGCGCTGTCGAGGAGGCATGCCTGAGCGCCGGCGCCCGCCAGGCGTACCTGATCGAGGAGCCCATGGCCGCCGCCATCGGCGCCGGGCTCCCGGTCGGCGAGCCCACGGGCAACATGGTCGTGGACATCGGCGGAGGAACCAGCGAGGTCGCGGTGATCTCGCTGGGCGGCATCGTCGTCTCCCAGTCGATCCGCATCGGCGGCGACGAGCTCGACGACGCGATCATCAACTACGTAAAGCGCGAGTACAAGCTGATGATCGGCCAGAGCACGGCCGAAGAGGTCAAGCTGGAGATCGGCTCGGCCTTCCCGCTCGACGAGGAGGTCCAGGCGGAGATCCGTGGCCGCGACCTTGTTTCGGGGCTGCCCAAGACGGTCGTGCTCACCAGTGAGGAGGTGCGCCTGGCGCTCGAGGAGACCGTGACGGCGATCATCGACGCCGTGAAGGAGACCCTCGATCGCACGCCGCCCGAGCTGGCCTCGGACATCATGGACCGGGGGATCATGCTCGCGGGCGGGGGGTCGCTGCTGCAGGGACTGGACGAGCGCCTGCGCGACGAAACCCAGATGCCGGCTCATCTGGCCGACTCGCCGCTCACGTGCGTGGCGGTGGGCTCGGGCCGAAGCCTCGAGGAGTTCGAGGCGATCCACCGCGCCAACAAACAATCCCGAAGCAACCGGCGCCGCTAGTCCGGGCCCTCGGAGGCTCCGAGGCAAGATGTTCGACCGCAGAGCTATCCGCCGCCGCCGAGCGGCGCTGTTCGCCTTCGTGGCGGCCTCCATGGCGCTCATCACCATGTCGTTCTCCGGCGGCGGCCCCCTGGGAGCGATCCAGCGCGGTGCGCAGGACATCGTCTCGCCGATCGAGAACGGCGCGAACCGGGCGCTCAAGCCGGTGCGAGACCTCTTCGGCTGGCTCGGGGACACCTTCGACGCCAAGGACGACAACGAGCAGCTGCGCGACGAGGTGGCCCGGCTGCGCAAGGAGCTGGCCGCCCGCCAGACCGCGCGGCGCGACGCCGATCAGCTGCGGGGGCTCGTGGGCCTGCGGCGCACCGACGGCTTCCCCGGCGCCACGAACCCCGTCGCCGCGCGCGTCATCGCCCGCTCGCCCACCGTCTGGTACTCGTCGATAAGGATCGACAAGGGCCGCAGCGACGGCATCCGCACAGACCAGCCGGTGATAGCGGCCGGTGGGTTGGCCGGAAAGGTCACCCAGGTCTCCGGCGGGAGCGCCCAGGTCACGCTGATCACCGACTCCTCGAGCGCCGTCTCGGCGCAGGTGGTGCCCAACGGCGCCAACGGGATCGTCAAGCCCGAGGTGGGCAAGCCCGACGACCTGCTGCTGGACTTCGTGCAGAAGGGCCGCCGTGTGCGCCGGGGCAGCACGGTCGTCACGTCGGGCTTCGCCTCCGACGAGGTCAAGTCGATCTTCCCCCGCGGCATCCCCGTCGGCCGCGTGTCCCGCGTGGACCTCGATGAGGTCGAGCTCTACCAGCGCGTGCACCTCGAGCCGTTCGCCGACCTGCGCCGGATCGACTTCGTGCAGGTGCTGACCCAGCGCCCGGGGCCGCGCGCCGGGGTGCCCTCTCCGTGAGCGCCACCCCGGGAGCCTTCCTGCGCGTGGGCCTGCTGCTGCTGGGAGCGGTGATCATCCAGCTCTCGGGGCTGGGGCAGCTGCGCTTCCTGGGCGGGCACTTCGACCTGATCCCGCTGGTGGTGGCCGGGGTGGCCTACTACGCGGGCAGCGTCCCCGGCGCGACCACGGGCTTCGCCGCGGGCTTCTTGTTGGACCTCCTTGCCGGCCAGACCATGGGCGCCTCGTCCCTCGTGTTGTGCGCCGTGGGCTACGGGGTCGGGCGCTTTCGCGAGCTGCGCGATCCCTCGCACGGGCTGCTGCCGATCCCGGTCGGCGCGGCCGCGGCGGCCGGGTGGGTCCTTGCCTTTGGCGCGGTCTCCTTCATGCTGGACGTGGGGACGGCCAGGGTAAGCGGGCTCGTCTTCCGTGAGATGGTCGTGACCGTTGTGCTTGACACACTGATCGCCTTGCCCCTCTTCGGACTCGTGCGCCGCGTCATCCGCCGCTCACTGGCCGTCGATCCCCTCGAGCGCAACCGCCGGCGCCGGCGCCCCCGCGAGTCCGGCCCGCTGGGCCTGCGCGGGATGGAGGTCTGACGCCCGTGTACCTCGACGGAGAGAACCGCCGCTCGCTCACCCCCCAGCTGGCCTTCCGCGTGGCCATCATCGGCGGGGTCGCGCTGCTCGCCTTCGGGGTCATCTTCTTTCGCCTGTGGTACCTGCAGGTGCTCTCGGGCGACAAGTACGAGGCCAAGGCCAACGACAACCGCGTGCGCGAGATCAAGGTCCAGGCGCCGCGCGGCGAGGTCGTGGACCGCGACGGGCGCGTGCTGGTGGACAACCGAACCGGCCTGGCCGTGAAGGTCACACCGGGCAAGCTTCCGGACGGCAAGGGCGAGCGCATGGAGATCTACAGCCGGTTGGCGGGCGTGCTGGGGTCCAGCGCCGAACGCATCGACCGCAGCGTCTCCGGACAGCTCAAGGCGCTGCCCTACTCGGCGGCCACCGTGAAGCAGGACGTCAAGCCCAACGTGGTGGCTTACCTGCTCGAACGTCAAAAGGACTTCCCCGGCGTGACCGTCGAGCGCGTGTTCCTGCGCAAGTACCCGCACCGCCAGGTCGGGGCCCACCTCTTCGGCACCGTGGGCGAGATCACCAAGGAGCAGCTGGACGACCAGCGCTACCGCGGGGTGGGCCTGGGTGACCGGGTGGGCCAGTCGGGCATCGAGTACCAGTACGACCGCTTCCTGCGCGGCAAGAACGGGGCCTCGCGGGTGCAGGTGGACGCCCTGGGCAGCCTCAAGGGCGAGCTGTCGGTCAAGCGCCCGGTGCAGGGCCGCCAGCTGCGCCTCTCGGTGGATCTGGGCGTGCAGAAGGTGGGCCAGCAGGCACTCGGCGGCGCGAAGGGCGCCTTCGCGGTGATGAACGTGCGCAACGGCCAGATGGTCGCTCTGGGCAGCACGCCGTCGTTTGACCCCAACCTCTTCTCGAAGATCATCCGCCCGCGCGACTTCAAGCGCCTCTCCTCCGAGGAGCTCGGCAAGCCGCTGTTCAGCCGCGCGACGCAGGGCGGCTATCCCACCGGGTCGACGTACAAGCTGATCACTTCGGTGGCAGGCCTGGAGGGCGGCCTGATCACCCCCGACACCGTTCAGTACGACGGCGGCTCGATCACCGTGGGCGGCGTGCGCTTCCAGAACGCCGGCGGTGTCGTCAACGGGCCGGTGGCGCTGCGCAAGGCGCTCACCGTCTCCAGCGACGTCTACTACTACCTCGTGGGCCGCGAGGCCAACGGCTCGGGCGACGGCCTGCTCCTGCAGCGCTGGGCGCGAAGGCTCGGCATCGGGCGCCGCACGGGCATCGACCTGCCCTCGGAGTCCCCCGGCTTCGTCCCATCCCCGAAGTGGCGCAACCAGCTGTTCAAGCGCAAGCTCACCGATCGTCCCTGGAGCGTCGGCGACAACATCAACCTGTCGGTGGGCCAGGGCGACCTGGCGGCCAACCCGCTGCAGATGGCCGTTGCCTACTCGACGGTGGCCAACGGCGGGCGGCTTCTGCGCCCGCGTCTGGGCCTGCGCATCGAGGACGCCGGCGGCCGGGCGCTCCAGCAGCTCGAGACCCCCTCACCGCGCCGGGTGAAGATCAAGCCCGAGAACCGTCAGGCGATCATGGAGGGCCTGCGCGGCGCCGCCAGCGCTCCCGGTGGCACCTCGACTCCGGTCTTCAAGGGCTTTCCCGTGCCGGTGGCCGGCAAGACCGGCACCGCGGAGAAGGGCGCGGGGCGCGCCGACCAGTCCTGGTACGTGGCGCTGGCGCCCTATCCGAACCCCAAGTACGTCGTGGCGGTGACCTTCGAGGCCGGGGGCTTCGGCGCCGAAACCGCCGCACCCGCGGCCCGGCGGATCATGGGCGAGCTGTTCGGCGTCAAGGGCGATGCCAAGAAGCAGGTGCAGGGCGGCACCGCGCCCGACTAACGTGCCGACCACCGTGCAGGCATCTCCATACGGAACCTCCGTTCGCGACTTCCGCGACGACCCGGGTGTGCCGGCGTTCCGGCTCGATCCCCTGCTGCTGTTGGCGACTCTGGGGCTGATCGCCTGCAGCCTGTACACGCTCGCCACGGCCACCACCGGGGACATCGACGGGAGCCCCTACTACTTCCTCACCCGCCAGTCGGCCTATTTCGGCGTCGGGCTGCTGCTGATGCTGATCCTCTCCCGGGTGGACTACTCGCGCTTTCGCGAGTGGAAGGCCGGGATCTACGTGGCGATGATCGCCTCGATCCTCCTGGTGATGCTGGTGGGCGCATCGGCCCGCGGCTCCACCCGCTCGATCGAGTTGGGGTTCTTCAGCTTCCAGGCCTCCGAGATCGGCAAGCTGCTGCTGATTCTGGCCTTGTCGGGCTTCCTCGTGGACCGCGTGCGGCGTTTGGGGGACCGCGAGACGACCAGCCGGGCGGTGCTGATGGCGGTTTTCCCGGCGATGCTGGTCATCGCCCAGCCCGACCTGGGCTCGGGCCTGGTCTACCTGGCCATCGTGACCGCGTGCCTGTTCGTGGCCGGGACCAAGTGGACGCACTTCGCCGCCCTCGTCGCCCTGGCCGCCGTGGCCCTCGCCCTGGTGCTCGTGGCCGCCCCCGCGGTGGGCGTGGAGGTGCTCAAGCCCTACCAGATGGATCGCCTGACCGCCTTCCTGGACCCGACCGAGAACCCGCGCGAGCAGGGCTATCAGGTCAACCAGTCGCTGACCGCGATCGGCTCAGGCGGCAAGACCGGCCGGGGCGACCTGGCCACCCAGACCAAGCTCGACTTCCTGCCCGAGCACCACACCGACTTCGTGTTCAGCGTGGTCGGCGAGGAGTTCGGCTTCGCGGGGACGGCGATCGTGCTGTCCCTGTTCGCGCTCTTGATATGGAGGGCGCTGCGGATCCTGACCATGGCCAAGAACCTCTACGGCACCCTGCTGGCGGGGGGGATCACGGCCATGCTCATGTTCCAGCTGTTCGTTAACGTCGGTATGACCATCGGGATCATGCCCATCACCGGCATCACCCTGCCGCTCGTCTCTTACGGCGGCTCGTCGGTGATCGTGACCTTCCTGGCCCTCGGCCTCCTGCAGTCGGTACACGCGCAGGCGCGCGACGCTGCTTACGCCAAGGGCAGGGACCTAGCCCTATGAGCCTTACGAGAGGAAAGAACCACCTTGAAGAAGCAACTGCTCGTCACGGCCGACCGTGGCGAAACCCGCGTAGCCATCCTCGAGTCCGAGGATGGCCGCCAGTCATCAGACGCACGCGTCGCTGAGCTCTACATCGAGCGCCGCGGCTCGGGCTCGATAGTCGGCAACATCTACAAGGGCAAGGTCGACAACGTGCTCGGCGGCCTCGAGGCCGCCTTCGTGGACACCGGCCTCGACAAGAACGGCTTCCTGCACGCAGACGACGTGGTGATCCCCGGCGTCGAGGTGGCTCGCCGCGGGCGCGGAGGCCGCGGCAAGGGCAAGCAGATCACCGAGCTGCTCAAGCCCGGGCAGGAGGTGCTCGTCCAGGCGGTCAAGGACCCGCTGAAGACGAAGGGCCCTCGCCTGTCCATGCAGCTGTCGATCGCCGGGCGGCTGCTGGTCTACGTGCCCCAGGGCGAAGGCGTCGGCGTTTCCCGCCGGCTCGCCGACAAGGAGCGCGAGCGCCTGCGCAAGGCCGCCTCCAATCTCGACCTCCAGGGAGGCGGGGCGATCATCCGCACCGCCGCCCAGGGTGGGACCCGGGAGGACTTCGAGCGCGAGATGAAGTACCTGCACAAGCTCCACGAGGTGCTGTGCAAGCGCGCCGAGGAGACCCCGGCGCCGGCCATGGTCTTCCAGGAGGCCGATCTGTCGGTGCGCGTTGCGCGCGACATCTTCTCGGGCCAGTTCGAGCGGGCCATCGTGGACGATCCCCAGCAGCACCACCGCCTCGAGTCCTTTTTCACCCGCACCGCGCCCGAGCTGCTCGCGCGCTTGGAGCTCTACACCGACGACGAGCCGCTGTTCGAGCGCTATGGCGCCGAGGAGGCCATCCAGTCCACGCTCTCCCGTCGGGTGGACCTCCCGAGCGGCGGCTACCTGATGATCGACTACGCCGAGGCGATGACGGTGATCGACGTGAACTCGGGCTCCTTCGTCGGCCGCGGCAAGGGCGCCCGGCTCGAGGACACCATCGTCAGGACCAACCTCGAGTCCGCCGAGGAGGTCGTGCGCCAGCTGAGGCTGCGCGACATCGGCGGGATCATCGTCATCGACTTCATCGACATGTCGCGCTCGCGCAACCGTGAGACGGTGCTCAAGACCCTCCGAAAGGCGCTCGACGAGGACCGCACCAAGACCTACGTGGTGGAGATCTCGCCGCTGGGCTTGGTGGAGATGACCCGCCAGAACGTGACCGAGGGCGTGCGCGAGATCCTCACGAAGGCCTGCCCCACCTGTGAGGGCGAGGGCGTGGTGCTCTCCGAGGTGACCGTGGCCATCGACGCCGAGCGCCAGCTGCGCGAGCTCGCCGCCGAGCGTCCCGACGCCGAGTCGTTCCTGATCGCCGTGCACCCCGAGGTCTCCACCGAGCTGGTGACCGGCGCGGCGGCGCCGATCCACGGGATCGAGGCCGACACCGGCAGGCGCTTCCACTTCGAGGGCTCCGAGGCGCTGCCCATCGACCACTTCGCGGTGCTGCTCGAGGGCAGCCGGGCAGACGTCGAGGAGCGCGCGCTGCCCTTCCGCGAGGGAGAGGAGGTGCTCGTGCTCATCGAGGAGCCCCACATGTACAACGAGGACGACGCCGTGGCGAAGCTCGACGCCTACGTGATCTCGGTGGCGGGTGCGGGGCGCCTGATAGGCCAGAAGACGTTGGTGCGCATCGAGAAGGTGGGCCGCTCGGCGGCGGAGGCCGAGCTCGTCGACCCGCCGCCGGCGGCCTCGGCGGCAGGCGACGGCGACGGCTCCGAGCGCGGCGGCCGGCGACGGGGACGCCGGGGCGGACGCGGACGGCGCAAGTCGACGGCCGATGCCGGCTAGGCACGTTCCGGAGGCCGCTGGTCCACTAGCCTTAGCCCGCTCATGTACGCGATAGTCAAGGTCGGGGGCAAGCAGTACCGCGTGGAGACCGGGGACTCCCTGGTGGTCGACCGCATGCGCGAGGACGAGGGCGCCAAGGTCGCCCTCCAGCCGCTGCTGCTCGCCGACGGCGACGACACCGTGTTCGACGCCGACGACCTCGAGAAGGTCAAGGTCGAGGCCACCGTGAGCGGCCACGAGCGGGGCGAGAAGATCCGGGTGCTGAAGTTCAAGCCCAAGGGCAACTACAAGCGCCACCAGGGCCATCGCTCCGAGCTCACCCGCCTGGAGATCGGCGAGATCAAGAAGCTCGCGCGCAACCCGGCCAAGACCAAGCAGGACAAGGAGGAGGACTAGGTGCTCCCTCCTGTCAGTCCAGAGCCGTTTGGCGGCGCCTGGGCGCGCCTGACTGCGCGCGCCGAAATCGCCGATGCTTTGGCATCGACTCATTCGGCGCGCTTGCCAGCCACCCCCAGTCGCTCACCAAAGCGGGCCAGTACTTTCAGGAGGGACCACTCGGATGGCTCATAAGAAGGGACTCGGGTCCAGCCGCAACGGCCGCGACTCGAACGCCAAGCGGCTCGGTGTGAAGGTCTTCGCCGGCCAGACCGTGACCGGCGGTGAGATCATCGTGCGCCAGCGCGGCACGCGCTTCAAGCCGGGCGACGGCGTCGGCCTGGGCCGCGACCACACGATCTTCGCCAAGCGCGCGGGGACGGTGGAGTTCGCCGAGGGCCACCGCGGCCGCACGATCTCCGTCGTAGCGAACGGCGAGTAGCTCGCCGGGCCCGGGGGGCCCATGTTCGCCGACACCGCCAGGATCTTCGTACGAGCCGGCGCGGGGGGGGACGGATCGACCTCCTTTCGCCGCGAGGCCCACGTCCCCAAGGGTGGGCCCGACGGAGGCGACGGCGGGCGTGGGGGCGATGTCGTGCTCGTCTGTGACGCGTCGCGACGTGATCTGGGCGCCTTTCGACGCGGCGCGCACTTCCGGGCCAAGCGTGGTGGCC
>JALZII010000100.1 GCA_030860365.1 Actinomycetota bacterium | reverse complement strand
CCAAGGAGGCCGGCAAGATCGCCGGGCTCGACGTGAAGCGCATCATCAACGAGCCCACGGCGGCCGCGCTGGCCTACGGGCTCGACAAGGAGGAGTCCGACCAGACGATCCTCGTCTTCGACCTCGGCGGCGGCACCTTCGACGTGTCGGTGCTCGAGATCGGCGACGGCGTCTTCGAGGTCAAGGCCACCGCGGGCGACAACCACCTGGGCGGCGACAACTTCGACAAGGCGATCGTCGACTGGCTGGTGGCCGAGTTCAAGCAGTCCGAAGGCGTCGACCTCTCGCAGGACAAGATGGCCCTCCAGCGCCTCTACCAGGAGGCCGAGAAGGCCAAGGCCGAGCTCTCCTCGACCCAGGAGACGCAGATCAACCTGCCGTTCATCACGGCGATCGACTCGGTCCCCAAGCACCTCAACCAGCGCCTCACCCGGGCCAAGCTGGGCGAGCTGACCGCATCGCTCGTCGAGCGCGTGGTCGGTCCCACCAAGCAGGCCATGGAGGACGCCGGCGTCGCCGGCGGAAGCGGCATCGACCACATCGTGCTCGTGGGCGGCATGACCCGCATGCCCGCGGTGCAGGAGAAGGTCAAGGAGCTCACCGGCAAGGACCCCCACAAGGGCGTCAACCCCGACGAGGTCGTGGCCGTCGGCGCCGCCATCCAGGCGGGCGTGCTGGCCGGCGACGTCAAGGACGTGCTGCTGCTCGACGTGACCCCGCTGACGCTGGGCATCGAGACCAAGGGCGGAGTGCGCACGGCGCTCATCGACCGCAACACCACGATCCCCACCCGCCGGTCGGAGGTGTTCTCCACCGCCGAGGACAACCAGCCGAGCGTGGAGGTCCACGTGCTCCAGGGAGAGCGCGAGATGGCCGCCTACAACAAGTCGCTGGGCAAGTTCCAGCTCACCGGCATCCCGCCCGCGCCGCGGGGCGTGCCGCAGATCGAGGTCGGCTTCGACATCGACGCCAACGGCATCCTCAACGTGACGGCGAAGGACCTCGGCACCGGCAAGGAGCAGAAGATCGAGATCAAGGCCGGCTCGGGCCTCTCCGACGCGGAGGTGGAGCGGATGGTCCAGGACGCCGAGACCCACGCCGACGACGACCGTCGTCAGCGCGAGCTCGTCGACGCCCGCAACACGGCGGAGTCCTCGGCCTACCAGGCCGAGAAGCAGCTCGAGGAGATGGGCGACTCGGTCGACGGCTCGGCCAAGGAGGAGATCGAGGCGGCGATCAAGGACGTCAGGGACAACCTGGAGTCCGAGGATGCCGAGCTGCTTCGCGGCAAGACCGAGGCGCTGCAGACGGCGTTCCACAAGGTCTCCGAGCAGCTGTACGCGGCAGCCCAGGCCCAGGCGGCGGAGTCCGCCGGCGCCGATGGGGCGGCTGACGCCGGCTCGGCCGGCAACGGCGCCTCAGCCGAGGAGGAGGTCGTGGACGCCGAGGTCGTCGACGAGGAGCGCCGCTAGGTGTTCGGCGCCGGCGCCGGCGACCACGACGACGAGCGGGCGGGCTCCAAGGAGAGCCCGTCCGAGCAGCCCGCGGTGCAGCGCCCCGGCGGCCTCGAGCCCGAGGAGCCGGCCACCTCGCGCGACGAGTCGGCCGAGCCCGCGGGCGAGGAGGACCCGGCCAACGAGCAGGAGATGCTCGACGCCACCGAGGAGGCCGCGCAGGACGATGACCCCGCGGGGTCGGTGGAGCGCGAGCGCGACGAGTACCTCGCGCTTGCGCAGCGCACCCATGCGGACTTCGAGAACTACCGCAAGCGAGCGGCCCGCGAGGCCGCCGCGGCAGGCGAGCGCGCGCGGGGAAGCCTCGTACGCGAGCTGCTGCCGGTGCTCGACAACCTCGAGCGCGCCCTCGCCTCGGCCCAGGATGGCGAGCAGCACCTGGCCGAGGGGGTCAAGCTCGTGCACTCCGAGCTGGTCTCGGTGCTGGAGCGAAACGGCGTGGAGCAGTTCGACCCGGCCGGGGAGCGCTTCGATCCCACCTTTCACGAGGCGCTCTCCACGCGCGAGGAGGGCTCGACCGACTCCGGCGTGGTGCTCGACGTGATCGAGAAGGGCTACCGCGTCAACGGCGCGGTCCTGCGCCCGGCCCGGGTAGTGGTGAGCGACTAGATGGCCACCGCGTCCAAGGACCCCTACGACGTCCTGGGGGTCGACAGGAAGGCCTCCGACGAGGCGATCAAGAAGGCCTACCGCAAGCTCGCGCGCCAGTACCACCCCGATCGCAACCCCGACGATGCCCGCGCCGAGGAGCGCTTCAAGGAGATCCAGGAGGCCCACTCGATCCTCTCGGATCCCGAGAAGCGCCGCGCGTACGACGCCGGCGGGGGCATCTTCGGCTCGGGCTTCGACCCGGGCTCGTTTCGCACCGGCGGCTTCGGCGGCGGCCTGGGCGACATCATCTCCGACCTCTTCGGCAACGCCGCGGGGGGTGGGGGGGCCGCCTCGGGTGCGGCGCCGCGCGGGCGCGACCTGGAGACCGAGGTGCACATCTCCTTCAAGCAGGCGATGGAAGGGGCGCAGGTGTCCGTCACAGTGCCCATGTCCGCGCCCTGTCCGACCTGTCGGGGGACCGGCGCCAAGCCGGGCACGAGCCCGCGGGTCTGCAGCCGCTGTCACGGCCGGGGGGTGGAGGCCGAGTCGCAGGGGCTGTTCTCCATCTCCCAGCCCTGCGGGCTCTGCGGGGGAACCGGCACCGAGATCGACGACCCCTGCCCCACCTGCAGCGGCCAGGGCTTCACGCGGCAGGTCAAGCGCTACCGGGCGAACATCCCCCCGGGGGTCCGCGACGGGTCGCGCGTGCGCCTGGCGGGCAAGGGAGAGGCCGGCCCGCGTGGCGGAGCGTCCGGTGACCTCTATGTGATCACCCGCGTGGCCGAGTCTCCCCTGTTCACCCGCCGCGGCGACAACCTCGAGGTCTCGGTGCCGATCACCATCCCCGAGGCGGTCCGCGGCGCGACGATCGAGGTGCCCACGCTGGCGGGCACCAAGCGCATACGGGTGCCCCCGGGCACCCAGCACGGCACCCTCCAGCGCCTGCGCGGCGAGGGCCCGCCGCGCCTGGGCGGCAAGGGCCGCGGCGACATCCACTACCGGCTGGTCATCGACGTGCCTCGCTCTCTGTCGAGCGAGCAGCGGGAGGCGGTGGACGACCTGGCCAACGTCCTCGACGAGAACCCGCGGGAGCGGATCCTGTCGGGCAGGAAGGCGAGCTAGTGGACTTCGAGCCTGAACGCGGCGTCTACATGATCTCGGTTGCGGCCGAGCTGGCGGGCATGCATCCCCAGACGCTGCGGATCTACGAGAGCCGCGGGCTGGTCGCGCCCAAGCGCTCGCCCAAGAACACGCGCCTCTACTCGCAGGAGGACGTCGACCGGCTGCGCCGCATCCAGGAGCTCACCTCCGAGCTGGGGATGAACCTCGCCGGGGTGGAGAAGGTCTTCGAGCTCGAGGGCGAGATTGTTCGCATGAAGCGCCGGATGCGCAACCTCGAGCGCCACGCCGCCCGGGTGCAGGAGGAGCTGGGAGCAGAGCTGGAGCGGGTGCGGCGCTCGGCTCGAGCCGAGCTCGTGCCCTACGAGCCGCCGGGACAGGCGCTGGAGCCGCTCGACCGAACGCTCCGCCTGGGCGTTCAGCGCTCCAGGTCTTCGTAAAGAAGACGGCGAGCCGCCGCTCTCATCCGAGTTGCAC
>JALZII010000081.1 GCA_030860365.1 Actinomycetota bacterium | reverse complement strand
TTCCTCAGAAGGAGCTGCGCAACAACGTCGGAGAGGTGCTTCGGCGCGCCGAGGCGGGTGAGGAGATCACGATCACCGTTGCGGGCAGGCCGGTGGCTCAGCTGGGGCCGGTGCCCAAGCGCCGCTGGGTTGAGGGCGAGGCGCTGCGACGCATCTGGGACACCCCGGCACCCAAACGGTTCATGGATGATCTCGAGCGTCTTCCCGGGGGCCTGGCCAACCCCTTCGAGTGAGCGGTCTCCTCCTCGACACCTCGATCCTCGTCGGGGCGGACGACCCTGGGAGATTGCGAGGCGCGATCAGCGCCGCTTCGCTGGCAGAGCTTTACTTCGGAGCACTCGCCGCGGGCGATCCAGAAGAGCGAGCACATCGAACACAGCGGCTCGGGGTGATCGAGTCGGCGTTCGATCCTTTCCCGCTTGACGAGACGGTCGCCCGGGAGTGGGGACGCCTCGCGGCAGCGGTCGCCGCACGCGGTGGACAGCCCCGCCGGCGCACGATGGACCTCGCGATCGCCGCCACAGCGAACGTCCAGGGCGTTCCACTCCTCACCGTTGATACAGCCGATCTGGCGATCGTGGGCGATCTCGTCTCCCTTCGTATCCCCGAGTGACCGCTCGGCGCTTCCACTCGCCTTCGTCCAGCGTCATGGAGACGACGTACTTCGGCATCGAGTTCATCTTGTCGACGAAGCCGGCTTCGTCGCTGATCGTCGGCCAGACCGCTGCGAAGCCTCGTAGGTCACGCGGCCCATCAGCTGAGCGTCGCAGGCCATCAGCTCGTCGAGCTTGTACTTCTCCTGCTCGTCGCTGGTGAACTTCATCGACCAACCGCCGCGGGCGGAGCCTTTTCTTGCGGCCGCCTGATCTGAAGAGGATCATGGGCTCGATGCCCCCTCATCAGCGACGCATCATGGTCGCGGTGATCCTCGTACTTGGGTCTCCTGCTGGCGCCTATGGGGCTCTTCGCCTTGCTCGTGCCGGCCCTGCTGGCCGGCCAGACCTCGAGCTCGGCCGTGCGCACTGGCGGAACGGTTATCTCAGGTGTGCTCTTCGCCCTCGCTCTCGTGGCTGTCGTCGCCTGTGCGGCCAGGCGCCGGCGGGCGGCCCCTCCCGCGGACTGACCCCGCCCGCTACTCCAACGTCGAGAGCAGGAACGCCAGGCCGAAGCCGGCCACGGTGACCAGGCCCACCCAGCGCCCGCTGTCCTCGTAGGCCTCCGGGATCATCGTGTCGGCCAGCATCACCACGATGGCCCCCGCCGCGAAGGCCTGGATGCCCCCGATCAGATCTCCGGAGGCTCCGTCGAGCAGCACGAAGCCGGCCAGGGCCGCCAGCGCCGAGGCTCCCGCCACCGCGGCCCACAGCCCCATGATCCATCCCGGCGAGCGGCCGGCGGTGCGCAGGCCCACCGCCGCCGAGAGCGACTCGGGCACGTTGGAGATGAAGACCGCCGCGACGACCGCGATGCCGACCCCCTCGCCCTCGAGCAGGCTGATCCCGATCGCCGCCGACTCGGGGATGCCGTCGAGCAGCGAGCCGATCACCAAGGCACCCGCGGCGCCGCCCTGCTGCTGGGAGCCCGAGCGCTTTCGGTGCTCCCCACCGAAACGGTCCACCAGCCAGTCCGCAGCGAAGAAGGCCAGCCCTCCCGCCGCGAGGCCGATCAGGGCCGCGTCGCGCCCACCCCGTCGAAACGCCTCGTCTGTGAGCTCGAAGGCCGCGGCGCTCACCAGGACCCCGGCGCCAAAGGCCATGACCAGCCCGATCGCGCGCTGGGATGGACTGAGCCGCAGGCCCAGCGCGGCCCCCACCACGAGCGAGCCGCCGCCCACCAGGCCCCACAGCGCCGCCTCTAGCATCGGGGCGCAGGCCGAGCGTCGGTCGGCCGAGCACCGGTGCTCGATCCCCACCACCTGCCACCCTTAGAGACGGTGTTCGGCGGTCGCTCGATCAAGCTCGCTCGGGTCTTCGGTGTGCGCATCGGCGTGGACGTCAGCTGGTTCTTCGTCTTCTTCCTGGTCATCTACCTGATGTCCCAGAACTACCGGGAGATCTTCCCGGGGCAGGAGACCAAAGCCTTCCTCCTGGCCGTCATCAGCGCGATTCTGTTCTTTCTCTCGATTCTCCTCCACGAGCTCGGCCACGCGCTCACAGCCAAGCGGTTGGGGATCGGCATCGCCAGCATCGACCTCTGGCTGTTCGGGGGCATCGCCAAGATGGAGCGCGACACCCGAACCGCGGGTGAGGAGTTCAAGGTGGCGGCAGCCGGCCCGGCGGTGACCCTGGTGATCGCGCTGGTGTGCTTCGGAGCGGCGGTGGCACTCGACGGAGCCGAGGCCGCGGCGCGAGCGATGGTGCTCAGCGAAGAGGGAGTGAGCGGCACAGTCGCCGTGCTGGGCTGGCTGGCGCTTGTGAACACCAGCCTGCTGCTGTTCAACCTCATCCCCGGGTTTCCCCTCGACGGCGGGCGGATCGCCCGGGCCATCGCGTGGTGGCAGACGGGGGACCGCACCAAGGCCACCCGCTTCGCCGCCCGGCTCGGCCGCGGCTTCTCCTTCCTCATGATCGTGGCGGGTCTGCTCATCGCCTTCGTCCTCGGCGACCTCTTCGGCGGCATCTGGCTCGTCGTGATCGGCTTCTTCCTGGGCAGCGCCGCGCGCCAGAGCCAGTATCAGAACGAGGTCCAGAGCCGGCTCGAGGGCGTCCGCGTCTCCGACGTGATGGACGCCGAGCCGGTGGCGATCTCCTTCGAGCTCAGCCTCGACCGCGCCTTCGACGAGTTCTTCCTGCGCTACGGCTGGCCCTGGTTTCCGGTGGTCGACCACGAGGGCCGCCTTAAGGGCGTCGTCGCCGCCGACTCGGTGGAGGCGGTGCCCGAGCAGGTCCGTCCGTCGCGCACCGTCGGCAGCGTGATGGCCGCAGACAGCGGCGGCAGCGGACTGCGCGTGGACTTCCACGAGCCGCTCGAGGCGCTGCTGGGCCGCGAAGGCCTGCAGCGCCTGGGCGCGATCATGGCCGTTGACGGCGAGGGCGTGCTGCGGGGCGTGGTCACGGCCGACCGGGTGCGCCAGGCCCTGCGCCCCGTTGGGCCCTGAGGCGCGGCGATCCGTAGCTCGGGACGAGGCGCCTTCGCATAGGATGGCGCCCGCCTCGCCCCCCTCTGGGAGGAGCAGCCCGATCGTTGATCGGGCGAGCACCGGACCAATCAGATCATGCCTCGCCACGACGTCCTCGTAATAGGAGCCGGCCTCGCCGGGCAGCGTGCCGCCCTCTCCGCAGCGGAGCAGGGCGCGAACGTCGGCATCATCTCCAAGGTCCACCCGGTTCGCTCGCACTCCAACGCGGCGCAGGGCGGGATCAACGCCGCGCTGGATCCCGAGGACTCCTGGGAGTCGCACGCCTTCGACACGGTCAAGGGCTCGGACTACCTTGGCGACCAGGACGCGATCGAGATCATGTGCCGCGAGGCGCCCGACGAGCTGCTCGAGCTCGAGCACCTCGGCGTGACCTTCCATCGCGACGAGACGGGCCACCTGGGCAAGCGCGCGTTCGGGGGAGCCTCGGCGGCGCGCACCTACTACGTGGCCGACATCACCGGCCAGGCGATCCTCCACGTGCTCTACGAGCAGCTCATGAAGCACGACGAGGTGCACCGCTACGAGGAGTGGTTCACCACCGCGCTCGTACAGGACGACGAGGGCAAGGTCGCCGGCGCGGTCACCCGCAACATTCGCGACGGGGCGATGGAGCTGTTCGCAGCCAAGTCGGTGATCCTCGCCACCGGCGGCAACGGCCAGGTCTTCAACCCCACGACCAACGCGCTGGTGTGCACGGGCGACGCGATCGCCATGGCCTACCGTATCGGCGCCCCGCTGATGGACATGG
>JALZII010000060.1 GCA_030860365.1 Actinomycetota bacterium | reverse complement strand
GTGGACCGCGCCCTCCACGCCGGCGGTTCCTTCGACGGCCAGCTGCCCGTCACCGGCCTGGCCCAGCCTGGCCGGCCAGACGACCAACCAGCGCGCGATGGCAGAGGACATCGTCAACCGCGAGAAGGAGGCCGGCATCTTCTCCTACGACTCACAGCAGACCGAGAGCATCTCCTCGGTCCGCAGCGAGCTGTTCGTGGACGCCAACCCCGGGAAGGCGCCGCTCGAGACCAAGCTGGCCTCGGGCGTGTTCCTGCGTAACCAAAACCGCGCGCCCGTGCCCTCGTTCAGCGCCACCGACACCGGCACCGGCCGCCGAGTGCTGCTCAACGCCTCGGGCTCGGAGGATCCGGAGGGCAACGCCCTCTCGCCCTACGTCTGGTCGGTCGACGGGCAGGAGGTCGGGCGTGGTGTGGTCCTCTACTGGACGGCGCCCGGGCCGGACTTTCCGGCCACCTACCGCGTCACCCTCAAGGTCCGTGACGCGGGTGGCCGCGAGGGACAGGTCACCCAAACGGTGCCCGTCTCGTGATCGCCCGACTGCGCGACGAGAGCGGGGCCTCGATCGTGACCGCGGTGATGCTGCTGACGTTCATGATGGGCACCGCCCTGGCCGGCTATGCCTACGTCGACACCCAGCAGCGGGAGTCGAGCAAGGAGCGGATCGGGGAGTCATCGTTCAACCTCGGCGAGGGCACGCTGAACACCCAGGCGTTCATCCTCTCGCGCCGCTGGCCAGGCACGGCGGGGCGAGCCTATCCCACCTGCTCCAACGCCTCGGCGAGCACCGAGTCCTGCCCGGGGGCGGCCGAACTGGCCGCCGCCTATGACAACGCCGACTACGCGGGCGGAGGCGAGCGGCGCTGGCAGACGACCGTTCGCGACGACGCCGGCAGCCCGCCGTCGGCCTTCTACGACCCCGCCGCAGTCAACGCCCGGCCGTCGTGGGATGCCAACGGCAACGACCGCGTGTGGGTGCGCTCGAAGGCGCAGGTCCGGGGACGATGGCGGACGCTCGTGGCCCTCGTGCAGATAGCTCGGGTTCCCGAGAGCTTCCCGAAGGTCCCCGTCATCGCCGGCCGCTTCAAGACATCCAACCAGGGTAAGAAGATCATCGTCCAGACCAACTCGACGGCGACCAGCCCGCACCCGGTCACGCTGCGGTGCGCCGACGCCGGCTCTCCCGCCTGCATGGACTACGAGGCCGACAAGGGGCAGATCGACCCTCCCAGCGCGGTGGCGACCGGTCAGTACGTCGACCAGCGGGCACTGCCCGACGACGTGACGGCGCGCCTGAAGGAGACGGCCGAGAGCAGCGACCGCTTCTATCCGTCGGGCTCGTGTCCCTCGAGCCTGACCGCCCCGGTCACCTACATCGTGGATGCCGACTCGTGCCCGGTCTTCAACGGCAACGTGACGGCCAACTCCCAGCAGAAGCCCGGCATCGTGATCGTCGAGCGGGGGACGCTTCGGTTCGCGGGCGGCTTTCAGTACTACGGGATCCTCTACCACCTCAACCTGGCCAACTCCTCTGGTGATCTGATCGAGCTCGGCGGGAACGTAAGCGTGTACGGCGGGATCTACATCGACGGTGACGGTCGCCTCGTCGCGGGTTCGAGCAAGGTCAACCTCGTCTACATCGACGAGGCCTTCACCCAGATCTCCAGTCACGGGACCGCCGGGGTCGTGCAGAACTCGTGGCGTGAGCTCAACGACCCGACACCGCTCGAGTGAGGTCGGCGCACTAGCGATGGAGGCGGTGTTGGCGGGGGCGCTCGGGGCGCTGGTGGGCAGCTTCCTCAACGTGGTCTCCTACCGCGTGCCGCGCGGTGAGTCCGTGGTCTCCCCGCGCTCGCGCTGCCCCGGCTGTGAGACCCCGATCAGCTCCCGGGACAACGTGCCCGTCGTCTCCTGGCTCGCTCTGCGCGGACGCTGTCGCACCTGCGGGCAGCGGATCTCGCCGCGCTATCCGCTCACCGAAGCGCTCACCGCTGCGGCCTTCGCCGCCGTGGTGCTGGCGCGCGGGCTGGACG